>NZ_CEYOSI010000116.1:0-10768 GCF_982879505.1 Candidatus Desulfolinea nitratireducens | reverse complement strand
GAGCGCCTGCGGAGAAACTGTACCTGTCTCCCCTACACCTGATATTAACGCGATTTACACCATTGCGGCAGAAACAGTGGTAGCCGAAATGACCCAAACAGGAATAGTGAATACATCTACACCCAAAGCAACGACTACAGCAACCCAAGCCGCAGAAATCGCAACATCAGTACCTACATCAATTTCTGTCACAGAAACACCTGTCACGATCCTTGTTGAATCCTCGCCCACTTCCCAAATCTGTGATAATGCCATTTGGGTTGCTGATGTCAGCGTCCAGGATGGCACCGAGATGTCGCCTGGGCAAGGGTTTGAGAAGATCTGGCGCATTAAAAATACCGGCTCCTGCATCTGGGACGTAGGCTACCAATTAGTCTATGGCTATGGCGAAGAAATGAGCGGCCAGGCCCGCAACCTTAACTCCATTATCAACCCCGAAGAAACTGTGGAAGTTACCGTTGTCTTCACCGCTCCGCTCACAACGGGTTCATATCAAAGTTACTGGCGGATGCGCAACTCAGCTGGTGCCAATTTTGGCGAATTTTTCTACGTTGATATCGTCGTCCGTTAAACTGTGTCAAAAGAACTGGCAAAGAAAATAAAAGCCGAAGCCCTGCGGTTGGGATTCACCCTTGCGGGAATCACCACACCCGAAACACCGCCCCACATCTCAACTTACCAAAACTGGTTGGATGCGGGGCGTCATGGGTCCATGACCTATCTGGAAAACGAGCGCGCCCGCTCCCGTCGCAATAACCCCCGATTAATTCTCCCCGAATGCCAATCCATCTTACTCCTTGCTGTCCCCTACCCGGACCCAAAAACTGCGACCGCTAAACCGGAGCAGGGTACGGGGAAAGTCGCGTCCTACGCCTGGAACGAAGATTATCATCTCCTGCTTCCTGAAAAGATGAAGGCCATTGTTACATTCATTGAAGGTGAGGAGGGTCACAGCATCCCCAACCGCTGGTATACCGATACTGGCCCCATTCTTGAGCGGGATTTGGCGCAACGTGCTGGTCTTGGCTGGATCGGTAAAAACACCTGCCTTATCAACCCACAACATGGCTCTTACTTTTTCCTCGCCGAAATCCTTTTAGGGATTGAACTCCCTTCAGACGAAGCGATTAATGCCGACCATTGTGGAACCTGTACCCGCTGCATCGAAGCTTGCCCCACGCAGGCTATCCTCCCCAATCGCACACTGGACGCAAACCGCTGCATCTCTTATCTCACCATTGAAAATAAGGGCGAAATTGCAGAAGAACTGCGTCCCAAAATTGGCGCTTGGATTTTTGGATGCGATATTTGTCAAATGATCTGCCCCTGGAATCGATTTGCCTCGCCTGTCACCGAAGCTAAAATTGACCCTCATCCCAATCTGATCACCGAGTTAGATCTCACGCCGCAAGAGTTCAATAAGAAATTCAAAAACAATCCTGTCAAGCGTGCCAAACGGCGAGGCTACCTGAGAAATGTGGCTGTTGCCCTGGGCAATGTAGGCGATCCAGCCGCGATTCCTGCACTGGAAAAGGCACTGAATGACATCGAACCGCTTGTTCGAGACCATGCTCGCTGGGCGTTGGATAGAATCAAATCAAAGAGAATATAATGCTAAAGTTATTGCTCGCAAGCCAAAATCCGGGCAAGTTAATCGAGATGAAATTCATCCTTCAGGATCTGCCCATCGAGATTATCACTCCCGCCGATCTAGGGCTGGATCTTCACGTAGAAGAAAATGGACAGACTTACGCCTCAAACGCAGCCCTAAAAGCGAAAGCCTTCATGCAAGCGAGCGGACTGATCGCACTGGGGGATGATTCAGGATTGGAAGTTGATGCGCTGGATGGCGCACCGGGTCTTTTCTCTGCACGGTACGCCCCCGGCCCAAATGCGGATGATGGCGACCGACGCAATTTTCTGCTAAAAAACTTGCTTCCGCACCCCCGCCCTTGGACAGCGCGTTTTCGCGCCACCGTTGCGATTGCCCAGCCAAACGGAGAAATCCATTTTAGCGAGGGTGTCTGCGAAGGTGAAATCATTCCCGAGGAGCGTGGCGATGGAGGCTTTGGCTACGATCCAATTTTCTGTCTATCCGACACAGCATGCACGATGGCTGAGTTGCCAGAAGAAAAGAAAAATCATCTTAGTCATAGAGCAAGGGCGTTGGCAAAGGCCCGTCCTGTTCTACTAAAACTGCTCTAAATCGGAGGCTACAATGGAAGCGTTATTGCTCTCGCATAATTCTGACGAAAGTGCTATGCTGCGACTGGCACTTCAGCGAGCAGGTTTTTTTGTAAAGATCAGCATGGATTTCGAAAAAATCCTTACAGACTGGCGGGAAATTGTTGTTGACTTAATCGTGCTGACCTTCCCTGACCACAATTTACCTATTAGTGGGATCAAGCAATTGCGCGCCTTTACTCCCGCTCCTTTTATCGTCATTGCCGAGTATAAAAACGAAGATGCCTATGTTACCCTTCTCGACGCGGGCGTAGATTTGGTCCTTTTGCGCCCTTATAGTACACGTGTTTTTATCGCTCAGGTGCGTGCCTTGTTGCGACGCGCTTCAGGGGTTCCCTTTTTTAGCCTGCCAGTGCTGACCAAAGGAGATATTTTGCTGGATCCGTCCGAGCGATCAGTGAGGATCAAGGAGCGCCCACCACAGCGACTAACCCAGCTCGAATTTCGCTTACTGTATATATTGATCATCAACACTGGACAGACGATCTCTTCCGATAGATTAGTTGAGTATGTTTGGGGTTATAGCGGCAAAGGGAATCGCGACCTTGTGCGCGGATTAATTAAACGTTTAAGAGCAAAAATTGAAACGGATTCACAAAACCCACGTTATATTTTGACTGTTACTGGGGCAGGGTATACACTAAAACCATAAAGAAAACGTATTTTTTTATACAAATTAAGTCTTTTGACACACCTTTTACCCAAATAATCTTACAAGTTTTATACAGCCTATCCGTAAAATATAAATTACTTCAAAGCGTATCACAGCTTTGATCCCAATTCGTATATGCTGTTTTGGAGGTTGTTTAATATGAAAGCCAATTGTATTTCTTGTCAGGAAATGGTCAACGCGGGAAACAATCCATTGTTAGGTAAGATAATTACTTGCCCAAAGTGTGATGCCCGTCTGGAGGTAGTCTGGTTAGAACCCCTTGAACTGGATTGGCCTACCGATGAATATGATGATGACGACGATTATTCAGATGAAGACTACTAGGAAAAATATTGTCATGGGTGCTTGTCCGGAGTGTGATGCAGATATCATCTTCAATAAAACACCTTACCTGGGGCAAAAAAAGGTTTGCCCTGAATGTCGTGATGATCTGGAAGTGGTTGGTCTCACCCCTATCGAACTAGATTGGGCTTATGCCTATGACGATTACGATGAAAGTAGCGAGTATGGCAATGACGATTTCTAAAAAGAAATAATTTCCAACTAATAAAAAATGGCATCTGCTCAGATGCCATTTTTGGTTTTCAGTGAAAGATCGGTATTAATATTGGAAAAAAACTCCATCATCGCGTCCGCCACAGTTCGGGATTTTTCGAGCATAACCATATGCCCTGCTCTCTCAATATTAACGAGGTCAGAATGTAAAATATGCTCATGGAGAAGTTTTGAATATTTTGGCGGGGTCAATTTATCTTCTGAACCACAGATGATCAATGTGGGGGTTTTGATCTCAGCAAGCCGCTCATCTACATCAAACTCATTACAGGCGATGAAGTCGCCATATAGCACGGAGGGGCGGGTCTCTCCCATCCGTTTGGCAGCAAGTTCTTTCAGGCGTTCGGGAGTATCTGGTCCAAAAGCCCAATCATTGATGGTTTTGACAGCAAGTGGAAAAGTTGCTTCACTGGCTGAATTCTCCAATATTGACGGAGCCACGCGCAAACGGCTGCCACTGCCCACCAAAACGAGAGCAAGCACACGCTCGGGAAGGTCTAACGCCATCTGTAGGGCAATGGCACTGCCCATCGAATGTCCCACGATGATTGCGGCAGGCAAGGTGAGCGCATCCATAAACTCCTCCATTACCTGGACATACTCAGTGATGGTTTGACGCCCAATGCCCTCAGATTTTCCATGCCCGGGCAGATCAAGGGAGGCAATTTGAAAACCATCTAAGCGACGGAGATCAGGGGGCCAATGGAGGTGAGAGCCCCCGGCGCCGTGAATCAGTATTAATGGCAGGCTGGAGGGATCATCTGCCTGATGAGAAAAATAATATAAACCGGCAGCGGTAGGCATGAGATGTCTCGTTATTTTCGATGGTGAAGACGTTCGGCAGCTTCTTCGGTGAGAGGGATAAAGATTTGTACATTTGTTCCCTTGCCAAGTACAGAATCAATATGAAGCAGCCCTCCTATCATTTCAGTGCGTTCGTTGAGATTGACCATACCCAAACTACCCCGTTTTTCATAATCTTTGCTGATAAGGCCAAGATCAAAACCAACACCATTGTCCTGAATTTCAAGGAGAGAAAGACCGGGCTCCAAATTTCGCAAGCGAATTTTAATCAGGCTTGCTTTGGCATGTTTACGGGCATTATTAACCGCCTCTTCTGCGATGAAAAAGATGACACCTTGTTTCCCAATTTCAAGTTTTTCAGCCAGATTTTCATCCACATCAACTTGAACGTTTTGACCGTAGGTTTCGTTCATCTTTTCCGCCATTGATTCCAGAGCAGCGCGCAACCCTTGTGATTCAAGCACAAGCGGACGAAGCGTAAAAAGCATATGACGGATTTCTTTTGTGGTGCGGCGAGCCATTTCTTCTACACGAAACAGCTCATCTTCAACTTTTTCAGGGGCGCGCGTGAGCATCATCCGAATCAGGTTCATCCGCATCGCAATTGCCGAGATGGTTTGAGTCGGACCATCGTGCAAATCGCGGGCAAGTTTTTTCCTTGCTTCTTCTTGCACTTCAATCATGCGTTCTTTTTCTTCAACAAGATCTTGATAAAGGCGCGCATTTTGAATCGCGATAATCGATTGTCTCCCGATCAATTCGAGCATTTCGCGACGCTCCTGGGTAAAAAAATCAAGGTCAGGGTGCGCAAAAAGCAATACGCCATAAATCGTGAAACCTGTTCGCAGGGGAATGCAATAGCTCGATGTGCATGTGCGCAACGCAATAGAGCGTCCCAGTTCGGGGTCATAACCCACGTTTTGGGTCAAAACAGATTCCCCTCCCGAGATGGCGGTTCCTAAAATTCCCTCGGAACCGGAAAACGCGATCCGCTGATCAGCAATTGTAAATCGTCGTGCCGATTTTACGATTAACTCATTCCCCACAAAAAGTAAAACTGCACTCACTACTTGATCGCTAAAATCTTCATCCTCATCAGGGTGCAAAGCTCTCACACTCAGGTCAAGAGCCGATTCTAAAACACGACGGTAATTAAGTGTGGCTGTTAGCGTAGATGCCAGTTCATAAATAGCGTTTAGTCGTTCATTTTCCATCCCCAACTTTTTTCGTTGTTTTCCCTGTTGAGATTCTCGATTTCTTCGCAGGTTTCGACTTAACTTATAGCCCAGAAAACCAAATAAAAGTCCCAGCGCCAAAGTTACTGCAGCGACGATGCCCCCTTTTACCAAAAAACTTGGTGGCATCTTATCATAGGCATACGCTAATTCAACTACCGCAATCACACTCGCAGTTAGAAGCCCCCCCCAAATCTCAAAATAAATCGCCCCGCTGACAATTGGTAAAATACCCACCCACAAAACAGGGCCTGTAAAACCTTGTTTTGTCCAAAATAACAGACTGGCAAAGAGAAGATCGACAATAACTGCCAATCGGCGATGATAGCGAAGGCGAATATTTAATCCTGCCATCACACTCATGGTTAAATTCCAAAGCACCATTACAAAGAGCGGCCAAAGTGCGAGCAGCTTATTATTTTCTGCCAGGATCATTGTTAAAGCAAAAAGGATCAGCCATCGCAATGAAATGGCAATCCAGTCTGCGATATAGGGAGAGTCAAATTTCCGCATAGCCTTATAATACTCTAAAATGATTGAAACTGTAAATTAAAAAAGAATAAAATGATGAGATACATTTTTGGAAAACTCTAAAGCTTGTAATTCATTTTTTTAAGAGCAGCACCGAAACGCTCAGACATTACAACTTGCTGATCGCTTGTATACGCATCACGAAACCGGCCCATTTTGCCCTTAAAAAAGTGCAAGCCCTGTTGCCCTGATTCTGCCTGCCCAGGACGATATTCTTCAACAACGGCTTTCACGGCATCGTCATCTGCATCCAATCCCAAATATGCTATCAGACGCACGGTCTCGGTATCATAGTCGGTGAGCAAGTCTTCGTAGCGAGCGATAAGCGCTTTCTTTTCCGCCATCCACCCTTCCCAAATGTGGACGTAGTCGGTCATAAAGTCGAGGGTTTCCTCGAAGTTTGTCAGGTGTGAAAAGAAGTTTGGGCGCCCTTTTTCGATGGAGCGTTGCCCATATTCATAGGCAGAGAGCATCGCGTCGCGGGGGTCACGGTAAATGTAAACGATTTGAAGCAAGCCCAGGGCTGCGAGCGTCCGCGACCAAATCGTTGGGCCAGCATGCGCTTTGAGCACAAAATTCTTCCCCAGGAGCGTGGGAACTGTCACCATCAACAAACGTCGCAATGATAAAACACCTATATTGCAATTGACTTCCGTAAGTATATTTTGCAATTTATAATTCTCGCGGATGTCGCGGGCTTCATCATATCCTGCTGTTTCCATCAGATCGTGGATCAGGTTATAGTGCCATCCTGACCCGGCGCGGGGCATCCCAACAGATAAAACGATCATAAATTCTCCTGTAACTCCCCTCTCTCGCTGGCGGGAAAGAGACTGGGGGTGAGGGAAGCAGAGGCAATTCCCAAAACAATTCCGAAGTTGATCCATAATTCTGCCATTGCAAATGAATCCTGCATCAGATAATAAATCAAAATGGCAAAGAAAGAGGAAAGGCCAGCCATGCCAATAAGTTTCTCTGAGCGGCGAAAGGCTTCTCCAATTTGGGACAGGATCGCAAGCAGAAAGCTGCCAAAAATAGCGAAACCAAAGATACCCGTTTCCGCCAAAAGACGAAGATATAGATTTTTTGAGTTTGGAAAAAGATTACTGGTGGGACTGAGATGTCTGGCTATTTCCGGGTTATTGAATAGGGCCCAATCAGGAAAGTATTGGTAAAGATAGAGCCCGGAGCTACCAAGTCCCGTACCCAGCCAGGGGTGGTCTAAAAATATTTGGGCTGTCGCCCAAAGATAGGTGATCCGTCCACCTGCATTGGTTTTGACAAAATAATCGGCAAGACTATCTGCTTCGACTGTCCAGAGGCGGTTGACGTAGTTTTGCTGGGCTAAAAAGGAGATCCCGCCCCAGGCCATGCTTACAATGAGTATAAGTAGAATCGCCCGCACCCCAAAGGCATAGATGCGATCAATTTCAGAAGGGCGAATAAACCACCGCAATCCACGAGAGATCGCGTTTCTCCCACTGATGAGGAGGGTCAGCCCCGTCGCAGCGATGGCAACGATCAACCCACCACGTGAATAGGTTAGTAATAAAGCTGCGATAGCGCCGATCAACAACAAAATTTCCAGCCAACGATATTTTGTCACGCGAAAACGCATCAGCAAGGAGGCGACCAGCCAGGGGAGATATAAGGTTGCGATTTGCCCCGCCAGCCAGGAGGGTTCAAAAGCAAAGCCAGAAACACGGTTTAATTTTGGCAAACCTCGCACCGAAAAAAGTGTTTGCCAATCTGAAACTTGTCCCTTTGTCAACAAGGGTGTATGCAAGGCAATCGCCTGAATACCGACCCAGAGAAGGGTCAGGGCAAGCCCCGCATAAAGCCATTTTAGCGAATGGCGTAAATCGTCCCGATCGCTGTGCATCCACAGCGCAGCTATGAAAAAAGATAACCCAATCCCAAAGGTGATGAAAGCACGCAAGGCACGTCCCCAATATTCCTGTCCACGCATGGGGATCGGGGCAAGCAAGCCGCCTGTGGCAGTGGTAAATAGCGTAATAATCAGGAAAAGGAAAAGAGGCAGGATAGCGTTGCTCCATGGAAGCCTGATCTCTTTTCTCCACACACGCAGCATTAAAATCAAATAAAGCAATACCAGAGGATAAAATGCCAAGGGCCGAACGTAGGTATGTTGTCCCAAGAAGGGGAAAAAGCGAAAACTTGTTACGGGCAGAGAAAGCAAAACAAGCCCCCAAAAGAGACGCGAGACTCTCTCCAAAGAGATAAAAAAACTTTTCTTTGCGCCCTGCATACTTTCGTGATGAGTTGCTTCCAAAGACTTATTCTTCATGCACCTTCCCTGTAAAGAGAATTGCCAATGCTGCAAAGAAAAGTATTCCCGACGCGCCTAAAAAAACATATTCCCCCAACGATGTTTTGCGGGAAATCGGTAAGGATTCTTTTTGGCTCAAAGATGTCTGCAAATAGGCGCTGATCCCCAAAGATTCAGATTCGAGTCTTTCGATATCTTGCTCAACTTCAGCAAGATCAATCGCATTTTTTTCTAAGGCAGTCTTCAACGCGTTTAATGCCAGGGCATTTGCTGCTCCCTCTTGAGCCTGCTGATTGAAACTCTCCGTCCATAATGAGACGATCTTCTCAGCCCGTGCGGGATCAGGATCATCCGCATAAAAATGCCAACCGCCATCCTGAGGCTGGGAGAGTTGGAGCCGCTCATTGCGTAATTCTGCCACCGTTATATCGCCGATAGCTTGAGAAACAGCATCCACCGTTTTATCTGCCCAGGCAACTTCTTCCAATTTACGTGTTTCCCGTTCAAGGTAATAGAAAAGGTCGCGATCATTTCCTTCAGTTAAGGATTCTTCGAGATTGAAGTCTACAACCACGGTCGCCTGTGCACGGTAATCTGGAGGAAAGATGTAGAATGCCGCAGCCCCCAGCGCTGCACCCAGGAATGAAGCCAATATCCAAAAGCGCCAGGCACGCAATAATCTGAGAAAATCTTCCAAAGAAGGAGAGGCAAGCAATAATTTCATTCTATTTCTCCTGGAGAGCTTTCTCAATCTGACGACGTCGACGCCAAATCCACCAGGGTGCGACTACTTTGCGGATCAGATATTTGGCATTAATTGCCGAGAAGAAAGAGCCGCCATCACGATAATGGACACGCATCATCTCGGGCCAGCAGCGATCATCTGCGGCAATGGATTTTGCATCATTATGCAGACGAAAGTTCGCCCAATTCCTGCCAGGCAAGTATTTGATCTGGGTGGTTTTTGCAAGACGCACCCAGAGATCATAATCCATCGCAAAATAAAAACTCTCATCCAAGGGACCGACCTCCCGCCAAAGATCAGCCCGCCAAAAAGCAGCCTGCTGTGGGATGTGGACATACCCTCGTCGGAGCTTCTCATAATTGGTTTGCGCGGCATTAAATTTGCCGAATTTCTGACCATGATCGTCAATAAAATTACAGTCCCCGTAAACTAACCCTACCTCAGGGTTATCCATTAAAAATTCGACTGCCTCACGCACTGCACCAGGCTGATAAGTATCATCTGAATTGAGCCAGGCTAAAATTTCACCTTTTGCCCTCGCAAAACCTTTATTGATCGCTTCGGTTTGGCCCTTGTCTTTTTCAGAAATCCACCACGCCAATTGATCTTCGAAGCCGTTAATGATATCCACGCTCCCATCTGTGGAGCCACCATCCACAATCATATATTCGATATTTGGATAATCCTGCTCCAGCACCGAGTTGATCGTCGCCTCGATAAATGGGGCCTGATTAAAAGATGGGGTGATGATTGAGACCAGAGGCAAGCCCGAGGTCGCGTTCGTGTCGGAGGATTTATTACTCATCTTATTCCGAATCCAAAGGATAGGCGCTAATTGAATCTACTTCATAATAACGAGCAGCACAACGGTTTACCCAATGCTTTGGATCCTTATCCAACTCCTTAATGCCGTGCAAGCTATCAAATTCCTGGACGATGATAATCATTTCCCCATTTTTCTGAGCAGCACGGATCTTTGCGTCACGTAAGTCCCAGGATGCTGCCCGTTGACGGTAAAAATCAAAGGTGGCTGCTGTTTGCAGAGCAGACCGCAATGGATAAAAAGAAAATATAGTTAAGATTACTAACGCGAAGTATTTCGTATACATTGAACGCAAAAATGGTGATTTCATCTGTGAAAGATAAAATCCAAGTAGAGCCCCCTCAAAGATGAGAATTAATGTCATTAAATAGCGTGCTTCAAATAATGCCCTGTCGGCAGGATACGCTAATGCATATGCGCTAGGCGAAAAATTGGTCATTAATAATATATATAGAATTATCGGAGCCGCTAAAAATGAAGTCAGTAATTTCTTACTGGTGACTACTAAATAGTTTTGTCTATCAGCATCATTCAATAGAAAGACAATCAAGAAAGGAACCAAAACAGTCAGTGTGCTTGGAAGCGGAAAAGTTTTTATAGAATCAACAATAAAATCAATAGGATAAGTCAATATCCGTTGAATGAAAATAAAAATTGTTGGTACTTCCCCTATACGTAAAACATTGCCGGGAGCCAGCGCCATCACTGAAATGCTTACCAACGAGGAAAGTAAAATACTTCCTGTAATCCAAAGGGATAAATCGCGCTTAGGCCCTTTTTCCATCCATAAAATAAGGTTAATGAAGAATAATAGCTGTCCATTCGCTGAAAATATTTTGACATTTCTCAATTATCGGCTAGGCGAGTG
>NZ_CEYOSI010000115.1:0-10774 GCF_982879505.1 Candidatus Desulfolinea nitratireducens | reverse complement strand
AGCAAAACTACGCTGATCCCCGCAAGGATGCCTAAATATTTCTTCTTAGTTTCATTTTTGCCAAAAAAGTAGGCCAAAAGCCCAAATAATAAAGCAACCCCCCAAAGTATTGAGTAGTGATTGATTAATGACATAAATCTCTCCTAGAATATTTTCGTTTATTTTAGCAGAGAAATTTTTCTTATCTCTTTGAATATAAGGAATGAAATCCTCATTCTGAGGCAAAAAAATCCCCTGAAGATATATCTTCAGGGGATTTAAAGGAGGAGCCGAATAACTAATAATTATTCAGCAGCAACGTACTCGGCAACGGGCAATCCAGCTTCAGCCCAGCCACCGAAACCGCCTTTTAGGCTGGTTACGTTGGAATAACCTTTTGAGAGGAGGATGGTCATTGCCATTGTGGAGCGGTGTCCACTGCCACAGTAAATGACGATCTCGGCATTTTTGTCAGCAGGCCACATGGCAGCGTCGGCCACGAAGCTTTCCATCGGGATGGCCAGCAATTCCTGGCCCTCGACTGCGATGACGCCTTTTTCTGTCAATTCGCCAGGAGTGCGGACATCGATCAGGATCAGATCAGGATTTTCAACCAGGGCAATGCTCAGATCTTCAGCTGTTTTGACGCCCCAACCGGTATCCTTAGCAACATTAACAGCTGTGTCAACCGGGGCGGTCAAGCCCTCGCCTACCTCAACGACATCCAGAATCATGTTTTCGGGTAGGCCCTCGACAACCGGGTTGCCAGCATCTTTCCACTCAGCAAAAGTAACTTTGAGGGCGCGGACGTCCGTCCAGCCCATACCATGCAGCGCGGTCATGGCGATGGTTGCGCGCCAACCACCAGCACAATAAGTTACGATGGGAGTATCAAAGCTGGGCAGCAGGTCAAGATTCTGAGCCAGTTCATTCAACGGAATGTGGGTTGCACCTTCAATATGTCCACTTTCTTCCAGTTCAGCAGCGCTGCGAACATCCAGCAGGAAGGGGGGCGCATCTTCGGCCAACTCGACCAGCAGTCCATCTGCTTTGACAGTGTTATAGCCCGTCATGTTGGCGAGCATTGTGCTGTAGTTATCACCTAGGCCAATCGTAGGGAGGCCGGCTTCTTTCCAACCGACAAATCCACCTTTTAGACTGCGCACATTTGTATAACCATAGTTCATCAGAATGGTCATGGCTACAGTAGATCGATGTCCTGCTTTACAGTAGGTCACGATGGGGGCATCCAAGTCTGCAGGCCATTGATCTTGCAAGTTGATGAAGTCATCCAGCGTTACCCAAACCACATTCGGCGCATCAATTATGCTTTCGTCAAATTCAGCATCTTTGCGTACGTCAATGACAATCAAGTCTGGGTTTTCAATGATTTCTGTGGCTAAAACATCTGCGGTGATTACCCCCCAGCCTTCTGGAATAGTGGCCAACATTTCATCCATAGCGGCAACCATGGCAGCGTCCGGTTGTGCAGCATTCAATATCGTCGCGTCCGGTGCAGCGCCTTCAACAGTCGCGTAACCTTGTTCAACCCAGCCACCATAGCTCGGTGGATGGAAAGTCACTACGTCTGTCCACCCCATGCCATAAAGGGCCGTCATAGCAATCGCCGCACGCCACCCGCTGCCACAATACACTACAATGGGGGTATCGAAACTGGGCAGAAGCTCGAGATTCTGGGCGAGTTCACGCAGAGGAATATTTACTGCGCTTTCAATGTGACCTTTCTCTTCCAGTTCAGAGACTTCGCGGACATCCAAAAGGAAGGGCGGGGTATCGCTACCAAGCATTTCATTGAGGAGGGCCATATCTTTGAGCGCATAGTAGCCTTTCGCAGCTATATCTGTAATCATCGGTTTATAGGCCGCATCCAGATCAGGCGCTACTTCCATTGGCTCTTCTTCTACGGTTTCTTCAACAACTGCTTCTTCAACAACAGGGGCTTCTTCTGCCACTGGAGCTGGGGAGCAGGCACCAAGGACTAATCCCAGTACCATCAGGCTACTAAGTAGCAAATATAAAACGCGGTTCATTTTCATTACTTTTTTCTCCTTCTGAGAAATTTGATAGTCTTGCTTTTTTTATAACTCCTCTACTTTAGAGGAGGGACTTCATCGATAATCACGCCTTGATTGGCTTGCAATTCTTCTGGAGATACTTTATCTGCTGTCAGGAATATTTCTTCATTACCATGGCATGCGTCACAGGATTCATTCTGTGGGGTATTGCGCTGGATATTATGGGGTGTTGTATATTCCCAGGTTGGTTTGGCATCAAAGTTTGACAACAGGTTCTCACCGTAGAAGGCATAGCTTTCTGTGTCAACAGGGATATGACGCACGGGCACATACTCGTAAGGACGGTGGTAATTTGGATCCGAATTCTGGCCAATGAGGAAGTTAAGATATGATCCCTCTGTGCTGAAGAATGGATTGCCTGTTTCTTCGCTAACTGCTACATGACAGCCATCACAGCTTGTATAAGAGATCGAATGACATACCTGGCAGGACAGTTTCTCCTGGTGTAAAAGATGTTGAGGATTTGCATCGCCGGATGCACCTACAGTTTCATGACATGACTCACATGATGGGATCTGTGCCCCTGAATAGCGATCGAGATTATTCAATAATTCAGCTTCTTCGGGAGTTGTATGGCATTCTGTGCAAGTACCTGTTGAATCGTGCATCTCCATGCCTGTATGGCAGTCAACACAGTTCATCCGCCCTTGTCGGAAATGGACGTCACCTGGCAGATCTTCGTGTTTTCCCAAATACTCAGAGCCAATACGACTCCCGTGACAGGCCGTGCAATTTCGGGTCATGGAGGGTGTTTTCTTGACATTATGGCCATCAATCAACCCGCCCCCAACTGAATTTGGTTGGCTGACATGACAATCTCCACATGTTGTGTGGCAGGATGAACAATGGTTGCCAAACATACTTTCCAATGCTTGATGATCTTCTGGCGCAGAACGAGCGTCTATTGCTGTCCAATAGCCATTCAGATTTGAATGCAAACTATTTTCAAAGGTTTCTGTCTCTGTTGAATGACACATCTGGCAGCCCTGATTTGGGGCAGCGCTGGGATCAGAGATCATATTGATGTGTGCTTCATCCTTATTCGGGGACTGTGCTCCCTCATGGCAAGTGGTACAGAGTACTTCCCCATGGACTGTACTGGTAAACTCATCTTCGACGAGGACTTTCTCCCAAGGCTCCAACGGAGCCACTTCGCCACCTCAGCCAGCCCCTTCATTCTCAGAGATGACCTCAAGGATCGGTTTTGCATTATCGATGAGACGTTCCTTGTCAGTATGGCAATCCAGACAATTATTTTGGATATCAGGTTCGATTAGAAGAGCGGCAGTTGGCACAGGTGTATTTTCAACCAAAGGTTCTGGTGTCGGAAGTTCTACAGAGGGCGTAGCCCCACCAGCACAACTTGTCATTCCTAGAACGAATAAAACCAGAGAAATTTGAAATAGTGGGTTATTCTTAAAATGCATAAAGTTTTTCCTTTTATGTGATTTCCAATCTTTGTTATTATTTTCACTAATAGTATTATGGTCAATCCCTTACGACAAGTGATGAAAATAACAATCGTTATACTTCTCGCTTATGATGATTGATAAGCAAAGGTTATTTACAAATTTTTGTGTTCCTTCCCCTATATCCTGCAATTTCCCCCTAGTAGTATTTATTTCATTTTGTATAGAAAAAGCCGCTCATTTGAGCGGCTTTTTGATCATTATTTATGGAAGTATTGCTAAATTCTTACTGGCTGAGTCGCCTTTATATCGACAGTACCATGTTCTTCTTCGACAAAAAAGTGATCCACCACGCGTAAGTAGCGTACACCCAGGGAAAATACCAGTAATCCAAAGGCGATTACACCCAAGCCAACCAACCACTCGATTAGCGATGGGGCATAGGATGCGTAAGTAACTGTCGGTTGCCCAGGTAAATACGACAGCACAACCAATGCGCCGGCAAGATTGATATTCCAGCGATAGGCTACCAGGCCTCCAACAACCATCAGCAGTGCTGACATACGCCAGAAGCGATTTTCCCTGGTTTTGCTGTTGAGCAGCAGGATCATCGGGAGGAGGATTCCTATCAGGATCTCACCGAACCAAAAGTTGAAGGCCAGTGGACCCTTGGTGAGCAGTTGCAAACCCTCAGTCCGACCGGGTTCGTAAGTGTAGGTCATGGAGAGCGTATCCCAGAAGCGCCAGTAGAAATATGCGACCAGTGCCCAGCCCACGAAGAGAGACAGTTTTTCAATCAATTCGTCCCTGACCTTGGCCTTATTTGTAAGTTGGGATGCAAGCATCGAAGCAAAAAGAGTCATGGAGATCCCACCCACGATAGCCGAGAGCATGAATAGTACCGACATCTCAGGCTTGTACCAAAAGGGGCGAGCCTTCAGCACACCATAGGCTGCACCCAGAGATGATTGGTGCAAACTTGAGAGAACGAGACCAGCAATGGCCAAATAGGGTGCATAGTGATGGACTCGTGACATCCTGGCTGTCAGATTGGGGAAGCGGGTGCGCAGCCAATCCATATTTGCAATGATCGGCATGGATTCCAGTAGCAGCACGGTGAAATAAAGAGCGACACACATGGTCACTTCCCAGAGCAGGGAATGCGTATTCCAATACAGAAAAGCCTGGTAGAACTTGAATGGACGGCCGATATCCATGAATAGGCAGAGCATAGCCATGCTGTAGCCGATCAGGCCAACAAAGGTGGCGGTACGGGCGACCGGTTCATATCGTTTTAGACCGATCAGATATACGGCTGCGCACAGAGAGAAGGCCCCAGCCGCAAGTGCAATCGAGGAAAGATCTATTGTGATCCACAAACCCCAGGGTACGAGATCGGTCAGATTGGTTACAGATAAACCCTTCCACAAAACGATCACGCCACCAATAACACCAGCGATCAGGAAGATGCTCAGGAATGCCAGCCAACCCAACCAGGGAGTAGGCTGTAAGCGGGCACGTAGGTTTTTAATCATGCTTCTGCCTCCTTGAAATCTTCTGGGGTAGCCAGCACATAATACACGCGCGGGGCGGTTCCCAACTCATCACGCAAGCGGACTGTATGCTGCGAATGAATAATCTTGCTGACTTCAGATTCAGGATCGTTCAGATCTCCAAATATGCGTGCACCTGTAGGGCAGGTCACTGTACAAGCGGGGGTGGCATCCGGATCAACGCCAGGGGTTAGACCATGTTCCAGCCCACGATCAATACGTTGATAGCAGAAGGAACATTTTTCAGGAACTCCGCGTGGTCGTCGATCAACTTCCGGTTGACCCCATTCGGGGACTGCTGGATTATCGCCTTCGAATTTCTCCCAGTTGAACGAGCGCGCCTGATATGGGCAGGCTACTTCACAATAGCGACAGCCAATGCACTTGTCATAATCCATCATGACGATCCCGTCGGGGCGATAGTAGGAGGCTCCCACCATGCAAACTTCTACGCAAGGGGCATTTTCACAGTGCATACAGGGGCGAGCCAGGAATACTTGATGACCTTCAACTTCTCCGGCAGGGAGGACTTCGTTCCAGGAAATATCCGGGGGGACATCATTGTGGGCACGACAAGATAGCGTACATTGTCCACAGCCGGTGCATTTTGATTGGTCAATGACCATTGCCCACTGGTGCTCTCCTGCTTCTACACCCCCGGATGCATGTGCATCCGGGCGCATGAGCTGAAGACCAGCGAGACCAACAACCCCTGCTCCAGCGATTTTCAGAAAATCGCGACGTTTAATTTTAGTGCTCATTCTGATTGCTCCCTTTATCCTTTATTGCCTTATATTTTTCCTCAAGCCAAGGGGCCAAGACTGTGCCTGCTGCGATGCCAATCAGGCTAGCCAAGCCAGCAAAACCAAGAGGGCTAACAGGTGAAGGTTTAGATGCCACTGAATCTGCATTGAGCATTTCTTCAAGATCTTCATCACTGACATTAGTCTCTGTTGATTGATGCATTTCATCTTCATGACAGTTGATACAGGCACTCAAAGTTGCTTGAAAACTGTGATCAGGAACGGTGTGTGCGGGGAGATCTTTATTCATCGTCAGATGACAATCGACGCATGAAGCATTGTTGTGAACATGATTAAAATGGGAGATGTTCGGATTGTTTTGGATATATTCTTTATGACAATTCAGGCAAAGTGATGATGCGTCATCATAGGTATCATCTCCGCTCGCCGAGGCGAGAGACTTCACATTTGCCATATGGGGATCATGGCAATTAATGCAAGTTATATCGCGCTGAAAATGTGAGCTGACTTCCCATTCTTCCCAGCCAAAACGGACGTCGCTATGGCAGTTGCCGCATAAAATAGGTGAACGTTCTATGGGGGCAGGGTTTTTTGGATGGTCTTCCGGGATTGGACTATGACAGGCTTCGCACGAAACCCCATCCTTTTCCCAGGTACCAGTCTCAGGATCGAAGCCAGTTGTATGACATGATAGGCAAGCGCCAGGATTACCTTGAGCATCCCATGCTTCATTGAAAATGGGATCGATCGTAGCTTGTCCGTGAGGGCCACTTTGCCAGCTTTCCATAAAAGCAGAATGGCACCCTTCACAGGGTAGCTCACTCTGCGGAGAAATGGATTGTGGGGACGATGCCTCTGCTGCAACGAGGGTTACTCCTGCAAATAATAATGCGATCATCAGGGCTATGATCAAGCGTTCTGGATGTGAGAACATATCTATCTCCTTCAAGTTGATAATCTATATATTCCAGCAGGTACTGGAGCTTGGGTGAATTGCTTACAGGACAGGCATCTTTCCTGCAAGCGGCCATTTTTGGCGTTGCGGAAAACTTGCCAGCAAGGTTGAGATTGGGTGGGAACCGGGCATTTTTCCATTTGCTCAGGAGAACACCCATTGACCTCATAGCAACGCGGACCTTCGAAGGCGGATGCAGGAAGTAAAGTAAGTTCTTTAGCTTCTGCCTGCCAACGAGCGTCCAATTGTCTTAAGAAGTAAACGATCCCAATCGTCAGTATTATGGGGATAAGAAACCGTATCCCAATAGTGGTCAGAATGATGGCAAGCGCTTCAAGCCATTCCATAGCTCTCTCCTCAGAATAACTGTTGGTGTTTGTGGTGCTGATGATTTACTTTTTCTCCGATGAGCATGAGTAGAGTAAAAGGAATTACAATTCGTACCAGAAATAGGATGAAAATATTTAGCAGGGCATTCATGATTTACTCCTTTTGCAGTAATATTGCATTCTTTATTTGTGAATTCTTTCACCCTTATCTTATGTGATACAGCCATGGGAAGTAAATCCGGTATTCCCCCGATTTATTTAATGAAGAACTCCCCATAAAGAATATAAATACTATGGGTAATTCCTGATACAAATTGGATTTTTATGGGGTTGATACCCCATGAATTGTTGAGGAACTGGCTAAACATCAAATTAGCCAACAAACTTCCTGATGAGTTTGGTCATTAATAGGATGGTAATCCCACACTTGATACCCCAAAAAAAAGAAGACGGCTGCATATGCGGCCGTCTTCTTTTATCAATTAAGTGTTATTAGGGTTTTATAATTCCCTTGCGAATGGCATAGCGGACCAACTCAGTACGAGAATGTAAATTAAGTTTGCGCATAATATTTTCGCGATGACGAGCAACTGTTTTCGGGCTGATATTTAGAGCAACGGCGATTTGATCATTGGATGCGCCTTCTGCAAGCCAGGTCAGCACCTCTTGTTCACGCTCAGTTATGCCATCTAAGCTGTCATTCTGCTCTGGAGAGCGATCAAGGCTTAGGTAGTCTTTGACTAATAATTTCGCCATCGAAGGGAAGAGATAAACCTCACCAGCAGCGGCCTCGCGGATTGCTGTTAGTAGTTCTTCGGGGGCAGCACGTTTTGGTACGTATCCCGATGCGCCAGCATCCAGCATTTTGAAAAAATATTCTTCATCTTCGTGGATAGTGAGTGCTACAATAGCAATCTTGTCAGAGGAGCGTTTTATTTCTCTAGTGGCTTCAATTCCAGACATGTCTGGCAGACCAATATCCATCAGGATCACATCTGGCTGCAGTTTCCTGGCAGAATCAATTGCCTCTTTGGCTGTACTCACCTCACCAATGATTTCAATATCTTTAGATCCTTCGAGTAACATCCGAAGGCCAGTGCGGACCACCATATGATCGTCAACTAAAAGAAGGCGAATTGTCATTTTTTGTCATTCCTGTGTATAGCACAATAGGGGATAATGGCCTCAATTTTTGTTCCTTGATCGGGATTTGAATGTACAAGAAATTGGCCACCTAATAAGGTTGTTCGTTCCTGCATGCCGAGTAATCCCCAGGTAGTTTTATCTTTTGAACGATTTGATTCAAAACCATGACCATCATCCTTCACAATAATTTGCATCTCATTGGGATTGAAAACCAGTTGAACTGTGGTTCGAGATGCATCTGCATGTTTAATTACATTCGTGATCGCTTCCTGGAAAATGCGAAACATGACGGTCATATATTCCGGGCAAATTTCTTTCTCTTCGCCAATTGTTTCAAATTCAAGGTAGGAAGTGGTTCGCTCCTGTGCCTGACCAACATACCAGCGCATTGTAGCCGGTAACCCCAAGTCATCAAGATGGGAAGGACGTAGGTCCGAAATCACGCGTTGTAACTCATTTAATGAATTTGCGACCATTTTTTCCAATTCCATCAAGGTCTTTATGTTGCGACTTTGTTTGATGGATGATGACAGCCCGCGTAGTCCCAATCCGATGGCTGACAGAGATTGACCTGTTTCATCATGGAGGTCACGGGCAATTCTCTGCCGTTCTGCTTCCTGTGCTTCTATTACGCGGCGATAAAGATCCCCTTTTAAAATTTCACGTTGTTGTGAAGCGCGCAGACGTTCTGCCTGAAGTTCAGCCATCTTTTGGCTTGCTTCCACTTGAAAAGAGCGTAAAAATCGGACGATGAAAACAGCCGCACCCAAAGCCGTTAACGCACGCAACAGTTGCACAGGAAAACCTACTACTTCCAAGAATAGATCTTGATTTACAACAGTTGATGGTGGTAACAGGCTTTGTTTGACAAATACTTGCCCAACTAAACCATACCAGCCAAACGCTACCGCAGCCCAAAGAGCATCCCGGCCAAATTTAAGCATGCCGGCTTTGCGGAATATCCGTTGCTGTATTATTAATCCAGATAGTGCCAGAAGGGATGATGGAATAGCCAGGGTATAGCGTGTCCACACATCAGCGATGGTCCACATTTCTTCTGGAGGATACAGGCCTTTCAGCGTAATAATTCCAAATGCCCAGATCGCCTCAAGGCCTAGTGGTATGAGCAATATGTATCGCTGTGCCTTTACTGAAGGCGCCAAAAGGTAACTGCCAAAGGCAGCCAATGAAACGAAGGATATTCCTAATATGGCTATTCGCCCTATGGAAATATAAGGGGGCTCCGGAATGCCTAGTGACCGGTCAATAAATTGGAACATCTCCAGCCATTCATGTGTTCCATGGACCAGACCAAATCCAGCAAGAGGGCGTAAAGCTTTTCTCAGGCGAGGATCTGCTGCTTGACCGCCCTCAATGGCAACAAGTAAGCCCATACTGAAAAAGGCCAAGCCATAGAAGAAAAATACCGGAATGATGTAAGGTAAGCTGGTCATTTTTTATAACTTGTAGAATGTTAAATGGTGACAGAAGTGCCAATTAAATTGTCTAAGACTGTCTCGCCGTTCATGTTTTGTTTCTCTTTAACAAAGTCCCAGAACAAACTTTGTGCTCGGGTAAAGGGGGTGGGAATATGGCGGGCCATAAATAAGGTGCGTTGTAAATCCAATCCTTCCAGTTCCACTTTTTTGATATAACCAAGCGATAGTGGGCGCGCAGCCGCTAATTCAGATATGAAAGCAATTCCAATCCCTTCTTCAACTGCGATCTCAATTGCTTCGGCATTGCCTACTTCCATGACTACGTTCAGCATATCCTGTGTGATCCCATGAGATTGTAAACCCTCTTGCATGACCTCACGCGTACCAGCTGTTTTTTCTCGCAAGATCAATGGTTGGTCAATTAAGTCAGATGGTAGGGCTTTTCCGTATTCTCCCCACGGGTGGTCGGGGGGGACGATCAAGATAACGCGGTCTTCGTAGAAGGGTTGGTATTCGAGTTGGCTGTGCTCAATGCGCTTGCTTAGCACACCCATACAGAATTTTTCCTCCAGGAGACCGTTAACTACACTGCGACGCCCAAGAACATTAATATTTGCGCAAACTTTGGGATATAAATTTCGAAAAGACGCAACCATATTGGGTAGGAGATACTTTCCGGAGGTTGTTGAACAGCCGATATCAATTAGTCCACAGATTTCACCATGAATATTATGCAATGCATCCTCAAGGAGGCGAGATGTATTAAATAGCTCGCGCGCCATGGGTAAGATGGCCTGTCCAGCCTCGCTCAAGGAAACTGAGCGTCCCCGTCGAATAAATAACTCAACATTATAGGACCGTTCAAGTGAGCGAATATTCTGGCTGACAGCAGATTGAGAAAGGTGTAGGCGTTGAGCAGCACGACTAAAGTTCATTTCTTCCGCTGCCGTAATAAAGACTTTTAATTCTGTCATATTGAGCATGTTATGCCACTCTCCTGTTTAGCCTAAAATTCTAAGTAAGCACTTGGCTAATAAGACCTGATGTTTATTATAAGGTAACGTAAATAATATGATGCATAAACCCTAATAAGTCACCATGATA
>NZ_CEYOSI010000114.1:0-10807 GCF_982879505.1 Candidatus Desulfolinea nitratireducens | reverse complement strand
TTCTGAACAACATGATAAACACTGCTAATAAGATTTTCTTCCTTATCAAAAAGTGCAATCTCAAAAGACTCTACAGACATCAGACCTTTGGCAGCCTCATAAATAGCATCGTAAATCTTTTCTGGCTCAAGGATTGCACTAATTTCCGCGCTCACAGAGTTGAGGATTCCCAAACGGTCAGCAGTGGATAAAGTCGATTGGTATAGACGAGCATTTTCAATCGCGACAGCGGCCTGTCCTGCAAAAGTTGCCCCAACTTGAGTATGTGTCAAAGTGAAGAAATTGGCTTCTTGTTTATCCAGCATCATAGCACCAATTACCTCCCCCTTATAGAGAAGGGGAATACCCAACCACGATAAATTCTCAGAATCCCCTACAGTTTGAACACGTTCATCTTCTCTCTTGTCAGGAACTGAGATTGTTTTTCCAAATTGAAGCATCTCATTCAAAAGTTTATTATCGTTTTGTGAGGCATTCATCCCAACACGAGAGATATCATCAGGAAAACCACGCGATGCTGCCACCTGTAATTTATCTTCATCATAGAGCCAAAGCATCGCTCTATCATAGGGGATGACCCTTTCAAGCTGGCTCAGCAAAGACGGAATCAATTCTTCACTTTGAAGACTTGAGTTTATTGTGGCAGTAACCTCTGTGAGAGATTCAAGCTGCGTGGCGCGCTCTTCCGTAGAATGTAATAAATCAACATTTTGAAGAGAAAGAGCAACTTGTTGTGCAAGGGAAAGAAGCAAGCTATCATCTTCATTATTGAAGGCGCCAGTTTTATTGAAATTGTCTAAGACCAGTACGCCCAGACAGTAATCACCCGTTTGGATCGGTACCAATAAACTGGATATCGGCAATCGTCCTCCTACTGCCTCACGATAGATATGAAGAGAAGAAGCCGAAAGCGTATAGTCCCGGGCAAAATTAACTTCACTTACAAGTCGAGAACGTCGTTCTGCAAAAACTGTGCCTGGCAATGCCTCACCTGAATGATAGGAGATTTTCTCCATGCTGGCATTATCAGTGTAATTTTGCACAGCCTCTGGTTCAAGCCTCTCGGTACTTTCATTCCAAAGCAATACTATCCCTGCATGAGCAGCAGAAATTACGTTCAAAGCACTTTTAAGGAGCGCTTTCGTAATGTCGGAGGGGCTTAGATCATCCAATGTTCGGCTGAAATCAAGCAAAAGATTCACTTCCTTGAACCTTCTGCGAACAGATGTAAGCAAATGAATATTCTGTAAAATGATCGAAGCCTGACGAGAAATCTGATAATACACTTGCTCATCATCTGAGGTGAGAATAGCCATTGGGTCTGTGCTCACCGCCAAGACTGCAGCAACTGTTTCCTCCTCCACAATGATAGGGAGAGCAATAAAACTCTTACTTTGCATCGCACTAAGCAAAGGAGTTTCCCGCCATTCGTCGTTTCCCTCCAGATTCATAACCAGCATAACTTCACCTGTTTGTAAACAAGTGCGCAGAGGATTGCGTTGTCCAAACAAGGCATCCGGATTAATCTTAGGAGGCAGATCCCCCATAGTTTGCAGCAAATGTGGCCCTTCAATAGTATTTTCTGCAATAAACGCTGTCATAAAACCCATATGGGTCAAAATTTCTCGTCCCAAAGCCTGCAATGCAGATGATGCGTCAACTTGCTTGCTAATTTCTTCTGTAATTTGCAAACCTGCACGAGTACGATCTGAAGCTCCATCAAGTTTATGAATGGTAATCGTCTGTTCCATGTCTTTATGCAACATCGTTGGCAAATCATTCTGGCTGATTTTTAATAAGCGCTGTTGTCGTTCAAGTCCGGCAGATAGAGCGTCCGCCCTCTCGCTAAACTCCTCCAGCCGTGTCTGGTTGCTGATTAAAAGCGCCGCCTGTGCAGCAAAAACTTCAACTGCTTCAACTGTTGACTGATCTGGATAGAAACCATCGCGAGGTTTATCAAGGCTAATCATCCCCAGCGGGTTTTCGCCTTGGTCATAAAGTACAAAAAGGAATTTATCATCAGAATGCCAGGCGCCAGATGCTTCGCTTTCATCATATTCCTTATCCTGGATAATATTATGAAATTTGCTTTGTATCACAGCGGGTTTCTCAGCAGGAATATAGTACGCTCTGCCTAGCTGAAACTCAGGTTTCAATAGCTGTTGAATACTATTAAAAGGTTGATTGGCTTCTTGAAGAATAATAAAGTTATCTTCCGATATGCCCTCTCCGGATATATATTGCATCGTCTCGGTCTTGGGATCATAAATGCTGATCAGCACCTCATCAAATGGAGTTGCATCACAAATGCCGCGAGAAATCACCTGCAATGATTCGGCGAGCGGCTGCTCCAACTCAAGAGAGCTGGTTGTGTCAAAAAGGCTTGTAAGAGTTTTTGCCTGGCGTTCGAGCAATTTTCCATGCTGAAGCTGTTCTTCGTAACGGTACGCATTCCCAAATGCGATCGCAGCCTGAATTGCCAATGTCTTTACCACATCCAAAGTTTCTTCGTCAAAATGATGGGGAGACATTGAATGCAAATGGAATAATCCAACAGTTTTCCCTTGGTAAGCAATTGGTGCAATCAAGGCAGATCGGACGCCCTCATGATTGGATGGATGCGACCCTTCAGAAAAATCATCGACAAAGAGCGCTTTTCCGCTACGCGCCACATTCTCTTCAGCTTCCGTTAACTGAGACCCCTGGGCACATCCTAATGCAAGTATGGCCTTAGGCGTATCCTCTTCAAAAGTGTTCTGATCAAATATGGTGATCGTGCCACAATCAGCTTTGGTTGTTCGCAAACCTTCATCATAAACAACCTTCAATAAATGTTTAAGGTTGAGATTACTATTCAATTCTCGACTAACACGTGAAAGGGCTGTTAGTTGGTCTACACGCAAACGTAAACTCTCATCAGTTTGTGCTGCAGCTCGTGATGACCCCACCGCAATCGCTAAATGCTCAGAAACTGTGATTGCGGCTTGAATATCGTAACCTGTAAAAAAGTCTGGAAATCGGCTGCCCAAGAATATTTCCCCTATACCATGCTCTCGAATTACAAGTGGCACAGCCAAAGCTGATTGCATTTCAGAGGCATCGGCCATCGGCCGATAAAAATCCGTAATCCGAGGGTCAGCTTGCACGTTACCAGACCTGAAAGATTGCTGGCTGCCGGTCACTGTAAAACGGAATTGAGGATCCTCAAGATAGATTTTAGAGAATTTCCCTATGCTTTCAGCAGGAATGCCATAAATTGATTTTTCATGCGCATTTAGCCCCCCCTCTTCTTCATCGAGCAAAAAGAGGACCGCTGTATCCGCATCAATTAGTTGGACCAATTCCCGAATCGAGAAATGAAGTGTTTCATCCAACGTTGCTGATGAGGAAACCAAACTGGCAACACGCCTCATCGTTTCAGCACGACGAGCACGCTGTCGGGTTTGCAAAACAAGGCTCGCATTGTCGATAATTGTTGCCGCTTGATTGGCAACGACATTCATCAAATGTACTTCGTTTTCATTGAATTCCTGCGAACCCTGAATATGATTCGAAAGTTGTAAATAACCCAAAAAGCGTCCGCTGGAAATTAAGGGAACCAATGCGGATTCATGCAAACTTGCTGCCTGGGCAATATTCTGAAGGTGAAGTTCTTCCCAGCGCTGATCTTTTGCTGCTTCAATGGTTAGTAGAGCTTGCTGCGCATTGATTATTTCTTCTGCCACGCTATCAGCTACTATTTCAGAACGATAGACACTTACAATATGAGAAGGCATCCCTTCAAAGGGAACTTGTCCTTCCAACATCCGGCGTTCCTCATCATAGAGTAAAAATCCAAGAATTTTGACATCAAAGAGCGGTCGAATATTTTTCACCAGGGTAGAAAAAAATTCTTCTCTGTCTTGTAAAGAACCTGCTGCTTGCGCCAAATTCGCCAAACTGGTGAGTTCCCTCGTTCGTTGCTGTTCATTTTCATAGAGCAAGGCATTTCGAATTGCTACAGCAGCCTGCCCTGCAATCATTTGAAGGATGTCCTGATCTTCCTGGGCATATGCATCCGCTGCTATCTGCCCGACTTCTAATAATCCCACCAGTTCACCACCCGCATGAAGAGGAATACCAATATATGAACGTATTGAAAACTGATCTGTTTCTTCCAGAAAACGAAGTTTTTCAAAAGTTTGTGTATCCGAAACAAATAATGCATCTTCCTGTTCTGCAATATAAGCCGAATAATTTCCAAAACGCGTGTTGTCGCTTCGTTCAAGTTGGGATTTTCCATCCGCTACTCCTATGCGATAAGAAATAAAGGATTGTCTCGCTTTCTCCCAAACTTTGACTTCCAGAATGTCAGAGAGAACCAGTCTCTCTACATTTTCTATTACCGCACTAAGGGTGGCATCCAGGTTGAGATTTTCAGCAATTGCTTGTCCAAAATCAGTGATGATTCGCAGTACCGAGCCTGAAATATCTTGAGCATCCGCGATACCTGTGGATAATTCTAGTTGTCGCAGAGAAAGCAAAAGCAGCGGATCTTTACCCGGCACCTGATAAGAAATTCCCTCAACCATTTTTCCTGCAATTGAAAAATGAGCCTGTCCCTCCGCTGCGCATAATTCCCAAAATTTATCGCTTGGTCGTGCTCGACGTGCAATTCTCTCCAGGTTCGGAGTCTCTCTTTCGGTCAACTCAAACCATTCTCTGGCCGTCGCGTTTGCGTAATCGATTCTTCCACCCGAATGGATTACCAAAACAGCATCTCCGTGTTTAGGGGTTTCTTTCGAGGGAGATTCGATAGCGGCTTGCAAAGTTGGGTGGACACTTAAAACCCAGCGCGTTAAAACCCAAACCAGTGCAATTAGCACCAGCCCTACCAACGCGAGAATGAGACCTGAAGCAATCCCTGCATCCATAATGGAAAAGACCTTAAACCCCGGTAGGTGTATCGAGGCGGCGAGACTCTGCCGCTAATTCTGTAATTTCCCGAATGTCTGAAAAGAGGTGCTCTTTTGGAGAGATCGTTCCGATCATCATCTTCATAAAAGATGATCTGACCATCTCCCCTTCTGCATTCGCAGATTGTATAAACCCTTGGTCACGATCCATAAAATTATAGTGAGCTTGCACTTCTTCATCAAAACGATCCTTTAGAGACTTTTTGATCTGCAAGATGGCTTCATCCGATGAGATGACGATAAAATTATCTCCGCCAGTGTGACCGATGAAATCATTTGGTGACCCAAACTCATCAACTATTTCGCCCAGTAGCATTGCCGAAAAACGCAAGACATCATCTCCGGCAACAAAACCATACACATCGTTGAACGCGGAGAATTGACTGATTCGACAATCCATTAAAGCCCAATCTTTCTCGCGGATGATGCGGCGAAGCTGCTCCTCGATCAAGCGCCCAGCTGGTAAACCTGAACGGGGATCGGTGAGACTCTCACGTTCTGAACGTCGAATTGCGCCTTGCACGCGTAACTTTAACTCTTCGATATCGAAGGGCTTGGTAATATAGTCATCCGCGCCCAGCTCAAGCCCCTGGAGCTTATCACTGCGCTCATCTTTCTGGGTCAGAAAAATAACCGGAATATGGCTTGTACGCATACTGGTGCGCAAGTTGCGGCAGACCTCATAGCCATCAATATCGGGAAGCATGATGTCCAGGATAATTAAGTGAGGCAAAACTTGCCGGGTTTTTTCCAGCGCATCGTTTCCACGAAGAGCAACATCAACATCGAAGCCCAAGCTACTGAAATAAATTTTTAGCATATTTGAGATGTCGGGATCGTCTTCTACAACCAAAAGGCGGGCATTTCCCATAAGATCCTCCAAAGGTTCAGGATAGTACTAATTTCTTTTTGCCACATTACGACGTACAATCTCGATCTGAGCTGGCGTCACTTCCTTTTCAAATGAACGAAAACCGCTTAACCGAAAGCCATGTTTCTTTGCGATCATCGCGATCTCGTCTACACGACTACGGGTAATATCTTTCCCTAATGTGTAATCTACAAACCGACCTTCCAGAGCCAAAGCCATTGTCTCTGCCATACAGGCATAGGCCTTGCCTTCTGGAAAACCGAAATCAAAATGAAAATCAACTGCACCGGGGATGTCAACCATCCCACCGTCTATCACTAATATATCATTTCTTGCGGCTGCTACCATTGCAGAAACATCACGAGGTCTAGCCACATCACAGACCACGCTTCCAGCCCGGAGATGCTCGGGACGGATCACATTTTCGTTGACCGCGCTGGTCACGGTCAAAATTAGATCGGCATCCGCTAAATGGGAGAGATCTGTACTAGCTTGCAACTCCGCCCGAGAGGAAACATCCAATTTTGCTTTTAGCTTTTCTAAAGGTTCCGGATGACGCCCAAGAAGATAGAGTTTTGATACATCATCTGCTAAAAGTTCTGCGCAAACGCGACCAATCGCTCCGCCCGCGCCCACAACTGCTGCCGTTGATTTGGCAAGGGTAATGCCCATAAGCTTTGCGGCTTCACGGAGCGCCTCGACTGCAATAGCGACGGTAAAAGCATCCCCGGTCGTGACAGGAATATCCAGTCCCTTGGCGATGGTGATACCGGCATCGCCTATAACAGAGGTGAATGCACCCAGCCCAAGAATTTTGGCACCAAGTTTTTCTGCCATGCGCCCTGTCTGGATAATTTTACGATAGACTGACTTCTCAGGCAAACTCAACATACGGCGCGGCGTATAGGGGCAGGCAATAAACCAGCCCTTGATCTCTTTGCCAGTCGCCTCAGACCGGATCCCTTCGATTTCCGAGAGATATACCGGAGGAAAGAATGTTGAGAAAAAATCAATTTGTCCTTCGCTAAGAATGCGACCCAGCAACGGGAATTTACGACTGACATCCCGTTTCGGGTCAATGGGGTGGATGATGAAGGCAAAACTGTCCATACATTACCAGGATTCCTCTTTTTGATGGTACGGTGTCATATGTAAATGGCCTAATCGTAGTTTGTGATGGTCACTATCTTTGAAATATATATTTTTATCAATCACGCGTCGTTCATTGGATGCTGCCAAAACGACATCTGATTCAATTGTTCTTGCCGGGTAAATGATCATCCCTGCGCCAATTCGGCAATTATGCCCCACACAGCCCCCTATCACCGGGCGGTTAGAGTTTTTTAGCTCATTATTACCATCCATCGCCCTGATTGGTGCGGGGATCAGATTGTAGTCCGTAAAGGTTGAACCAGCACCAATAAAGGTGTTTTTCCCGATCACACACATCTGTAAACAGGTATTTTGCGCAACCATGCTATTATCCATAACAGTTGTCATAAATAAAGCCGACTTGAATGGTAAAAATGTTCCATCACCAACGACCGAGAGCATTATTTGGCAATCCTGAGATATATTGACATTATCACCAATAATACAATTTTCCACTACTGATCCTGCGCCAATGGTAACCCCATCTCCAATGATCGTTGGTCCATGAATGATCGCCTTCGGGTCAATAACACAATCTTTGCCAATTTTAACCAGCTCGGAACATTCCAAAACCTGCCGACCCTCATAGAGAGCCTTTCCCAAAACCTTAATTTTAAAACCAAGGTCTTCTTTGAGCCTTTTCTCAAACCGAAGACCCGTTGCAAATACCCCAAAGACCACATCAGCAATAAAGATATGGACCCACGAATCAATTGCCAGCAAAGAGCGTATCGGCACCTGAAAAACCAGATCCCCACTTTGGTCCGCCATATAGGTCGGGACATGATAATAACCAAGCTCACTGGGCTCCATATTTATCAGCATTGGACGCGCATCGGCAACAGGGCCGCGCGGATAATACCAAAGATCGGCAAAGTATATATTTCCGGCTGATGTATATGAGGTTGAAAGAGGCAGCGCATGTTCACGAAACGCGGGAGCTTCTGCATGAAAGGCTGCCCGGCAAGCCCGCCCGGTTTTCCGGGCCATCATAATAAAAGTATCGATATAACCCCGGTCGAAAAAGAGATTATTACGATAAACCAGCATCTCCTCGCGCCTTTGCGGCAAATGTTCCCCGGGCTGCAATTCGATTTCACGGGTTGTGTATTTCTCAAGCAGATCTCTTTGCAACAAAAAAAGAGGTCGGTTATGAACACGTAATTCACGCGCAGCCACACCAAAGGGATGGATAAGTTTAGGCGCTGGCAGGATGACTTTTAACATAGGAAAAGAGGGGTCCTAAAATAATGTATTTCACAAAAAGAAAAGTTCCTAGCGATACATTATCTTACCATTAGTTTCTACCACAGAAATAAATTTTAGAAGAAAAAACTCCCCAAAATCACGGCTGTTATCGTAATTGTTAGGTTGTCAATATCCTTATAGGGAAGAGATTCGACCAACATCCCGCCAAAGGCGATGATCGTAATAGGCAAAATAGACTCGGCGGATGAAAAGCCGGAAACGCCCGCAACCCCATAAATGGCCACCATCAAAATAGCAAGCAGCCAGCCCCCAACAAAAACCGCCAACGACCCGGCGATAGATTTCTCAGGACTCCAGGGTAATTTTGCCGATTTGACCCGCCGCCCGACCACATCCGCAATGCCATCACCGCCACACATCAGCATCAACGCAATGATGCCAACAGGTGAATCCTTCCAGAAGATGAGGGTCATTAATACAAAGACGATCCCATAATAAAGGGGGCCTTTCAATATTTCTTTGGGGTCTCCGGTGCGAGACATGGCTTTCACCGAGGCTTCATCCTTGAGAATCCCCAGTCCGATCAACGCAAACTGGACGGTGATCGCAAAGGGGACCAGAGCAGCCATCCAACGTGCAGCAGGCATATTGTCAAAGAGCAGCCAGCATAAGACAAAGATCGGTCCCGTCCCAATATGGATGATCTTGCGACTCAGGCGAGATTCGATCCATCCGCGATGAGCGAAGAAATCCATCAGGCGTAAAAATCCAAGGGCAGCTGTAAAAGTGATCGCGAGGGCAATCCAATTATTCATGATTTTCCTTATTATTCTGGATATCTCCCCTAAATTCCTGACTTAGGATTTGGGGGTAATGTCCGTAGGACAGAGGGGGTCACCGCAATTCCTTGCCAAAGGGGAATAAAGCCAGGGGAATAAGCTTGAAATGCTGTCTGGCAAAGGGTAGGCCAATGATCGTAATAGCCAAAACAAGACCATGCAAAAGATGGGAAATAGCGATCTCCCAACCGAAGAAAATTGCCCAAAGAATATTAAATAACATGTTGAGGGGATTATCTGCTTCTTTGGATATCACGATCTCACGCCCAAAAGGAGTCATCGTAGCAACGCCCAGCTTAATTGCCTGGGTACCAAAAGGAATCCCGACAATCGTTAAAAAGGTCAGCAACCCGCCGAAAATATATCCCATCCCAGAGATGAATCCCCCAAATATTAACCAGATCAAATTTCCAAGAAAGCTCATCAGATCTCTCCTTATTGTTAAAATGAATCTTTTTTGTAAAAATATGCTCGTACACTATCTGAATTGTATACGAGAAACTATCTTTATGTAAGATATACGCCCCCTCGTACCATCATTTTCTTGATCCGAAATGGGGAAAGCGAGGGGGGTATAATTGGCGAATTCTGGATAAAACTATGCAAAACGCAAGAAACGAATTCCTTCACGGCGTCAAAGATGAACTCCCCATTCTTGTTGGGGTGATCCCCTTTGGGATGATCTATGGCATCCTGGCAATCAGCGCAGGCCTCTCCGAAGCAGAGGCACAGGCCATGTCGGTGATCGTCTTTGCCGGATCAGCCCAATTCATGTTGGTTCAGCTTGCAGGCATTGGAACTCCCGCATTGATCATGATCGTAACTGGATTCGTGATCAATCTCCGTCACGCACTTTACAGCGCATCCATCGCGCCACATTTGCGAAGATTGAATCCCATTTGGAAGACGATCCTGGCCTACCTGCTTACCGATGAGGCTTACGCCGTGGCGATCACACGCTACAACCGTGAAGATGAGAGTGACCACAAATACTGGTATTTTTTGGGGGCGGGATTGGCTTTATGGACGTCATGGCAGATCAGCACAGCGGTCGGTGTTTTTCTGGGAGCGCAAGTCCCGCCGGGATGGTCACTGGATTTTACCCTTGCGCTGACCTTTATTGCGCTGGTTGTTCCAAGTTTACGCGACCGGCCCAGCTTATTCGCTGCGATTTCAGCAGGTGTCGTCGCCGTCCTGACAGCGGGATTGCCCTATAAATTAAACCTGATCGTCGCGGCGATGGTGGGAATTATCGTCGGCCTGTGGAGTGAAAAAGAATGAACTCTTTTTGGCTGACAATGCTAACCGTAGGCATCCTGACATTTGGGATTCGTCTCTCATTTATTGTGATCCTTGACCGCTGGCAACCCCCAGAATTAATTCAGCGTTCGCTGCGATTTGTCCCCGTAGTGGTTTTGACAGCGATTATTGTCCCGGAGTTGGTTATGCCCGGTGGGACAGTGGATATCTCCATTAGCAATTTACGCCTGCTGGCGGGAATCGTCGCAATGCTGGTTGCGTGGAAGACAAAGAATATCGTCTGGACGATCATCGCTGGGATGGGAGTATTATTGGGGTTGCAGTTATTAATATAGGGGAAAAGAAAAATCATCGCCAAAAGGACGAAGAAATCCAGAGGCATAATTAATTGTGTGCTTATTCAGCTGCGATGAAGGGGATGATCTTTCTGTCGAAGAGTGCTACCAAATACGCAAACCTTATTTTAACTTTAGTTTCCGCTAAGTGGCTTGTAAAAAGAGATGGTAATGGGTTCAAAACGT
>NZ_CEYOSI010000113.1:0-10817 GCF_982879505.1 Candidatus Desulfolinea nitratireducens | reverse complement strand
TCAGCACACCAACCGAGACGCCAAATATGTGGCATCCCATCAATGGGTGAATCATTCTGGGTGGTTTTCAAATAAACGCCCCATTCCTGATTTTCAACGCGAACATCTGCGCCCAGGTTATCAGTCCACATTTGCTGAATTGCAGCAGCAATAAGAGCGTGGCCTTCGCTGGTGTTGTGCATCAGGATGATGTCAAGGTCATTGAATTCTTCCATCGTCATGCCTTTTTCATCCAGATATTCCTGGAGGGAGGCATTGGCAGCATCAACATCATAAGCTAAACCGACTTTTCCGGGCTCCGGAGCACCGAAGATTCCAGGAGGAGCAAAGCTGGTTGCGGGGATCTGGCCACCTTTGGTGACATTGTCGATCAGGCTCTGGCGGTCAATAGACTGCGCAAAAGCGGTGCGAACGCGGACATCATCAAAGGGAGGTTTGGTGTTGGTGAAACCGTAGTAATAGGTGCAGGGGGTGGGGGCTTCGTAATAATCTGCACTCAAGACAGGATCAGCTTTTACACGATCCATCTCAGGCAATGGCACAGATGTATCATCCAACTCGTCATTTTCATAGAGAGCAAAGGCTGTGGAATCTTCTTCAATCATCAAGCCATGGATATACTCAATTTGAACATCGTCAGCATTGATCCAGAAAGGATTCTTGGCAAGATTTAGCTCGCCACCATGGATCCAGCTTTCAAGCACGTATGGGCCATTGGAAACAAAGTTCTCAGGCTCGGTCCATGCATCACCACCGGCTTCAATTGCCCACTGAGGCATTGGATAGGCAATCCACATACCAGCAATGGCGGGGAAATAGCCAGCTGAACGCTCAAGGGTGAATTGAACAGTGTAGTCATCAAGAGCAACAACACCGAGGTCATCGACGGTCAGTTCCTCAGAACCACCGTTGACTTCAGCAGCATTCTTGACAATATAAAGAACGTAGGAATAGTCAGAGGCAGTCGCCGGGTCTACTGTGCGCTTCACGCCATAAACAACATCATGTGCATTGACTTTGCGATCTTGTTTTTCGACTTTTCCGCTCTCAGCATTATATTTGACCCAGTCAACATCCTCACGCATGTGGAAAGTCCAGGTTTGGTTGCCATCAGCATCTTCACCAGATTCCCAACTTGTGGCCAGGTAAGGAGCAACTTCACCGGAGACGGGGTCAAACTTTGTCAAACCAGCAAAAGTATTACCAACGACATCCACAGAGGTGGTGTCGGTGGCCAGTGACGGGTCCAGGGATGGGGGCTCAGTGGCCCAGTTCCAATTAAGGGTTACGGGGTCGGCAGCTAATCCACCACCACCGCAAGCGGCCAACACCATGCTGCTAATAATCAGCGCAGCGAAGACCAAAATGGTTTTATTCGATTTCATTATCTTTCTTCTCCTTCTAAATTTAGAAACGATTATATGTACAGTAAAAACGGGGTTGGTTCATCTTCAGCAAGCACCACCTCCTTAAAAGGTAGAAATGACTAAACTAAATGACAAGCGACCCAGTGATCTTTCAGGGCTTCTCGCCATTCAGGTTGTGTTTGACTACAGATATCCTCCGCTATTGGGCAACGCGGGTGGAAGCGACATCCAGAAGGCGGATTCGAGGGGCTGGGTACATCACCTTCGAGAATGGTTCGTTTGCGATTGCGTTCCTTAACCGGGTCAGGGATCGGGACAGCGGAAAGCAGTGCCTGAGCATAGGGATGCAGGGGCTTACCATACAATTCATCACGGTCTGCCAACTCAACGATCTTACCCAAATACATCACCGCTGTGCGATCCGCAATATGACGGACCATGCTCAGATCATGAGCAATGAAAAGATAGGTAAGGCCAAATTGTTTCTGAAGCTCTTCGAGTAGATTGACGACCTGCGCCTGGATAGACACATCCAACGCGGCGATCGGTTCGTCACAGACAATGAATTTGGGGTTCAACGCCAAAGCACGTGCCACGCCAATTCGTTGACGTTGTCCACCGGAGAATTCGTGTGGGTAGCGATTAATGAAGTAGGGATTCAGCCCGACCAACGCGAGCAACTCTTTCACACGTTCGCGACGCTCTTTTTTCGTCCCAATCCCATGTACTTCCAGGGGTTCTGCGATAATGCTGCCAACCGTCATTCTGGGATTTAAAGAAGCATACGGGTCCTGGAAGATGATCTGAAGATCACGGCGATATTTTCGCATGCTGTCATCGCTGACCTCAGTCAGGTCTTCGTCCTCATAGAATACTTTGCCAGAGGTGGCTCGATGGAGTTGGAGGATGGTGCGCCCGGTTGTGGATTTCCCACAACCACTTTCTCCAACCAAGCCCAAAGTTTCACCTTCGCGAATTTCAAAGGAGACGTTATCAACAGCCTGCACAGCACCAATTTCACGCTGAAATATAATGCCGCGCGTAATTGGAAAATGTTTGGTAAGGTTTTCTGCTCTTATTAATACTTTTTCCTGGGTCATCGAAATTCACCTGTATCTACATCGATCCAGCATGCAATTTTGTGGTCTGGGGAGATTTCTTCGAGCATTGGATTCTCCACGCGACATTTATCCTGGACGAATTTACAGCGAGCAGCAAAGGGGCATCCCTTGGGCAATTGAATAAGATCAGGCGGTAAGCCTTCAATTGATTCCAACTCTTCACCAACGCTGCCATCCATGCGAGGTAGAGAACGCAAAAGCGCTGCCGTGTATGGGTGACGAGGCTGTCCATAAAGCTCATATACGGGGGCGCTTTCAACAATAAATCCGGCATACATCACAAAAACGCGATCAGCCAGGCCGGCAACAACGCCAAGGTCATGCGTAATCCAGATCAGGGCCATGCCAAGCTGATCTTGTAATCGACGAATAAGATCAACGATTTGTGCTTGAATGGTTACGTCCAAAGCAGTGGTGGGCTCATCAGCAATCAAAACTGCTGGGTTACAAGCCAAAGCCATCGCAATCATCGCTCGCTGGCGCATTCCACCAGAAAATTGATGGGGATAATCGTCCAGGCGAGAGGCTGCATCAGGAATGCCGACCATTTCCAATAATTCCGCAGCTCTCTCGTTTGCCCCATCGTCATCAAAACCCAAATGCAGTTGGAGAGGTTCTTTTAGCTGATATCCAATGGTTAACACAGGATTGAGCGATGTCATTGGGTCCTGAAAGATCATCGCAATTTGGCTTCCCCGGATGCTTCGCATTTCTTCTTTCGACAGAGACATGATATCTGTTTCCATAAAATACAGACGATCTGCCTCGATCTTGGCGGGCGGCTCATGTAGCAGGCGCATTACAGATAGCATTGAAACGCTTTTTCCACATCCACTTTCCCCAACTATCCCCAAGGTCTCCCCTTCTCGCAACGATAATGAAATCCCATTTACAGCCTGCACGAGACCATCGTCTGTGCTAAACTGAGTGTGTAAATTCTGGACTTGTAAAATAACAGGTTTCCCGTTTACTGCCAATGTTGCCTCCAAACTAAAATTGCAATCATATCGTGATAAGTTTTATTTTTCCAACAGGGGGAAGCTTAGATCTCTTCCTCATCTAGAAAAAATCTGGAAACTTTTCCTGAAAAATTGACGAGGAAAAAGGCAAAGAGATAAAGAAACATAGGTTTACGATTATACCCAATTCTGTGTAACCGTCAACTGCCGCGATTATACGATATTCGCAGATCAGGTCTGTAGAAATTTAAATAGTACTCCAGTATGATGTTGGGTATGCCTTTAATGTCTTTTTTTTTACTTTATCAGACTGAATATAAGCAAAATGGATTACTTTGTTGACAGCCCTCCTTTCATAAAATAGAATACAGGATATTCCTCTATTCATCCTTTCAAAGGAAATAACCTCCCATAGGGGCGGGTCTGACTGTACACGTAAGACCAGCCCCTATCATTTAATTAACCCGTGAATTCTATCGACTCTCTCAACCCCCAACAACAAGAGGCTGTTACCGCCGGTACTGGCCCTATTCTGGTTCTCGCTGGCCCCGGCTCTGGCAAGACGCGCGTACTGACACAACGCATCGCTTATCTGATTGGTCAGCAGGGTGTACGCGCCTATCAAATTTTGGCCGTGACCTTTACCAACAAAGCCGCCCGTGAGATGAAAGAACGTGTTGAAAATCTGATCGGCCCTCAATTTTCTCAAGGGCTGATGCTGGGAACCTTCCATTCCGTCTGTGCCCGCATCCTTCGTCGTGAAGTAGAGCATCTTCCCTTTGATAATAATTTCGTCATCTTCAACGCTGATGATCAGATCAATGTGGTCAAGAGCGCCTTGCGTGAATTGAACATTGATGAGAAACGCTATCGACCCCGCTCAGTGCATGGATCGATATCCAATGCAAAAAACGAGCTTATCCGCGCAGACCAATATCCCTCCACCACCTACCGTGATGAGGTCGTCAAGCAGGTCTATGCCCGTTATCAGGAGCTCCTGCTCGAGAACAACGCCCTCGACTTCGACGATCTATTAATGATGACAGCGCGCCTGCTGGAAGAAGAGCCGGCTATCCGTGAGAAATATTCGGAGCGTTTTCAGCATATCCTTGTAGACGAATTTCAGGATACCAATATCGCCCAGTACACGCTGCTTAAACATCTGGCATCCTTCCATCATAATATCTTTGTCGTCGGAGATCCGGATCAATGTTTTCCACCAGAAACAAGCATCCTTACAAGCAAGGGAAATAAATCTATCGCCGACCTAAAAATCGGGGATCAGGTCATCGCCGCAAGCGGGCGCGGATCGACACTTCCATCTCGGATTGGTCATATTGGCAAAAGATATTTTGAAGGCGAATTGGTGTCTGTTAAAACTCAAAAGGGCTATTCTTTCCGTGCAACACCAAACCACATTATTTTTGCACGGCTCGGGCTTAGTGCTAATTTAAATTATGTTTATCTCATGTATCGCAAGGATAAGGGCTATAGAGTAGGGGTTGCTTCTCATTCGCGCAGTGATGGGTTATCTATAAAAATTGGTTTGCAAGTTCGCAGCAATCAAGAGAAAGCTGACAAAATCTGGGTTTTAAAAGTTTGTGAAGATAGAGCAGAAGCCCATTATTGGGAAGCATTTTATGCATTCAGCTACGGTATCCCCACAACCGTTTTCCATACAAGCGGACGTAAAATGCGCTTCACACAAGAAAAGGTTAATCATCTCTTTGAAGAAATAGATACAAGATCAAACGCTCAACGGCTCATGGGTGATTTGGAGATCGATGAAAAATATCCCCACTATCTTCCGCAAGGAACTTATCGCAATTTGATCAATATCCGTTATTTTGGTGATGGGCGTAAAACGAAACAATCACCGTGGCATGCTCATCGCGTTGATCTGTGGAGTAGTGAAGAAGGGTTAGCAAAGAAGTTACAAGAGCAAGGCTATAATCCACGCATTCGTAGCCGAAACAATTGGCGTATTGGATTTAATCGGCTGAAATATAATGATATTCATGCAGTAGCAGAAGAACTTAGTAAAAATGTGGGCAACACAGAAATTCTTGTTGGCGCATTTCTGGTTGATAAGGGCGATGCCCCTTTATCACCCCGTTTCAACTTGATGCCAACTAGTCAACTTCATCCCTCCATGATAGTAGCTGTTGAAAAGGATGGGAAAATTGTCGAAGATATTATCGTAGAAATATCTCGCGAACCCTATATTGGGGACGTTTATGATATAGAAGTTGATAATTTACATAATTATCTTGCTAGCGGTATTGTCGTTCACAATTCGATCTATCGATGGCGCGGGGCAGATTACCGAAATGTTCACCGTTTTGAGCAGGATAACCCCAATACGAAAACCATTCTCCTCGAGCAGAATTATCGCTCCAAACAGAATATCCTCGATGCAGCGATGGCGGTCATTGATCGCAATCCCCAACGGACACGCAAACAACTTTTCACCGAGCGTGGCGAGGGGCATAAGCTCTCCTATTTTGAAGCTGCCGATGACTATGCCGAAGCGACCTTCATCGTTGACACCATCCTTCAGATCACCAACAATGGGGCCGTCCAACCCAGCGACTGTGCGATCATGTACCGCACCAATGCCCAATCCCGCCTCCTGGAAGAGGCCTTCCTACGTGCACAGATGCCCTACAGACTCGTTGGGGCTCAGCGATTTTATGGCCGTCGTGAAGTCAGAGATGTCATCGCTTATCTGCGGCTGATCCATAATCCCAGCGATCAGGTCAGCCTGGCGCGCGTGATCAGCACACCGCCACGGGGGATTGGCAAAAAAACGCTCACAGACCTGCATCAGGTTGCTCGGGCTGCTGGCAGCTCTCCCGGCGCTGTGTTGCTTGATCTCTCACGAGGCAAAAAATCCCCTTATTGGGATTCCTTCTCCGCGCGCGCAGCATCCCCTCTCTCCAATTTTGGCAATCTCTTTGCAGAGTGGCGCGCATCATCTGATATCCTGACGATCAGCGAACTTTTCGATAAGGTCATCGCCGATATTCGCTATCAGGACCATCTCGATGACGGCACGGATGAGGGCATTGACCGCTGGGAAAATGTGCTGGAGCTGCGTCGCCTGGCTGAGGAATATGACCAGCGCACAATGACGGAATTTCTTGAAAATGTGGCCCTGATCTCCGACCAGGACACGCTTACCGAAGGGCAAAATGCGGCCACGATGCTGACCCTGCACGCCGCAAAAGGACTCGAATTTGGCGTGGTTTTCATCGTCGGGCTGGATGATGGCTTGCTGCCGCATAACCGCTCTTTCGATGAACCCGAAGAGATGGCCGAGGAACGCCGCCTTTTTTATGTAGGCATCACTCGTGCAAAAGACCATCTTTATCTCGTACGCTCGGTGCAGCGTGGTGGACGGGGCTATGCCGAGGCGACCTACCCCTCCCGCTTTCTGGATGATATCCCCGAAGATCTGATGCTCGGAAAATCCCGCGCGGGACGTGTCTCTCGATCCGCATCCCGCTCTCAGGCGAGGTGGTCTACCCCTTCTTTGTCGAGCTTTTCTGGACGCTCGACAGAGCAGCCTGCTCCCGTTATGGAGGCAAAATACAAAATGGGATCGCGAGTCCGCCATCCCACCTGGGATGAGGGCATCGTCCTCAGCAGCAAGCTCGAAGACGGCGACGAAACCGTAACCATCGTTTTCGAGAGCGTGGGGATCAAGCGCCTCGCAGCGAGTCTGGCGAAGCTGGAAATTCTTTCCTAAGGGAATTTTTCAAAATGACAAAGCCCCAGACAATTAAAGAAACCTTCGACTTTCTTGTGCAACACGCACTGGAAAAGACGTTTTTTTCAGCCCAATCACTTGCTGAAAAAGCGGAATGGAATCTCGCTGAAACCGAAGAAAATATCATCTATCAGTTGAGTGATCTAATTGAAGCAAAGGGGAAGCAATATCTCGCCAAACCAGAGATTCTGCGCGTCCGCCTGAGTGATTTTAAAGAACTCTTGCACCAGAAAAAAAGATTATTCACCGATTATATTTTGGAAGTCTCTCCAAGCATCTTGATCTACGAATTCTTCATGCCGCTTTCGCGTGAAGACAGATTACGCGAAGCACTCGATAACCTTTTCTACCGCGATACCATTGAACAAAGAGTTCAGGAAATTGGGTTGGCTCAAATTCGTGCTGGCCTGAATTTATCAGCAGATTATTCTGATGAGAAAATCAGACAACTTGTCTTCGATTTTATGGAAAGCACAATTGGGGGCTACTCGATCTATCTGGTCAACGGGCGTTATCGAGCCGATCAACTTGCATCTCGCGCCGAAGTCGTTAATCGTCCCTTCGCCTATGGTCCTTATATCGTCGATGAAACGACAGCCATTGTTCGCTTTATATTGCCGGTTGAAACTGATGCCGGGAAGTTTGCGCACGGCAATATTCTTGAGCCAGCTACCGTATCCCTCGATACTCAAAAACGCTCGAAGCTAGTTCGTTGGCTCTTTTTAAACTTCTTTGCAGAGGCATTAATTCGCGTTGTCCAAAATGAAGATGAGATATGGCTACTCGAATCGGGGATGCGCAGCGCCTTCTATCGCTGGATTAAACGCGAAGATTAACGCCAAATATGAACTGCTCTTTCCTTAAACTCCTCTACCAAATCTACGTTCGCTTATCCGCGATCACAAAACCCGTCACCCTGGGCGTACGCGTTCTACTCATCCGCGACGAAAAGGTTTTACTGGTAAAACATAGCTATCAAGACCTGTGGTTCCTCGTCGGCGGCGGGATGGAGCGCAACGAAACCCTGGAGGAAGCCGCTCGTCGCGAGGCGATGGAAGAGGCTGGTGCCACCTTGGGAGAGATGAAACTATTTGGCATATACACCAACTATATCTTTGGTCGCAGCGATCATATCGTTGTCTTCCTCTGCGAAGACTTCACTTATACTGGTGAACACGACAGCGAGATCGAGATCGTTGAGCTTTTATCAATGGGTGCTCTCCCCAAAAATACTGCTCCCGGGATCAGGCGGCGTATAGAAGAATACCGCGCAGGCAAAGAATATTCACAATTTGGAAAGTGGTAATATTTATTATTACTATCGCACGTTACGCACTTTCTTTGTTGAGCTGTATTGCCCCTCTGTCCTCTCGGACATCTCCCCATTTCTAAAAGCAAAAATAGGGAGAACCAGTAAAAGTAGTATTTTTCAGAGAAAAACACTACTTTTAAAGCCATGCCCCTCCCATAAATTCCACGCACTTGGAATTTGGGGGAGGCTGGGTGGGGGCAATGCTCAAGGCTAACTATAAAATCGAATCTTCATTGTGCAAAGTGCGTAACTTGAGTTACTATTTTTTTGTATTTGGTTTTAGGATAAAGGAGAAAATATGAAATACGTCAACCTTGGAAAAAGCGGACTGAAAGTCTCACGGCTGAGTCTGGGCATGATGACCTATGGCACGTCCAAATGGCGCCCCTACATATTGGATGAGGAACCCTCGCGCCCCTTTATAAAAAATGCATTGGATGCGGGGATCAACTTCTTTGATACCGCCGATATATATTCAAACGGCGTCAGTGAAGAACTGACAGGAAAACTGCTAAAAGAATTTGGTGTCAAGCGAGAGAACGTGGTCGTTGCCACTAAATTATTTTCCAACCTGACAGATGAAATCAACGCTGGCGGGCTTTCCCGTAAACACATCATGGATGCGATTGATGCTTCGTTGACTCGTCTGGGGATGGATTATGTGGACCTATATCAGATCCATCGCTGGGATAATGAAACCCCCATCGAGGAAACGATGGAGGCCCTGCACGATGTCGTCAAAGCCGGCAAAGCGCGTTATATCGGTGCCTCCTCGATGTACGCCTGGCAGTTCGCTAAGGCGCAGCACGCCGCCGATACAAACGGCTGGACACGTTTTGTCTCCATGCAGAATCACTACAATCTGGTCTACCGCGAAGAAGAGCGCGAGATGATTCCGCTGTGTATCGATCAGGGCGTTGGCCTGATTCCGTGGAGCCCGCTGGCACGCGGATTTCTGGCGGGCAACCGCAAACGCGAGGGGGGCGGAGACACTGTCCGCGCCAAGAGTGATGATTTTGCAGATATGATGTACTATCGTGATGAAGATTTCACTATTGTTGAACGAGCCGGGGAACTTGCCAAAAAACATGGGGTGAGCACCGCCCAGATCGCGCTAGCCTGGATGCTTAGCAAAAGCCATATCACCGCTCCCATCATCGGGGCCAGCAAAATGGAACATCTCAATCAGGCCATCACAGCAATGGATATCGTTCTCTCAGAAGATGAGGTTTCTTCATTGGAGGAAGCCTACCAACCACATCCGATCCTGGGGCATACATAACAGATTATCGCAAGGCGCTGGCCCTGGGTTCGACCGTTTCCCTCCCGGAACTCTTCGAGACGGCCGGGGCAAAATTCGCTTTCGATGCCGAGACCTTGAAAGATGCCGTGGATCTGATGGAAGAGGTCATCCAGGAGATGGAAGCAAAGTTTAAGGAATAGCGCGAAACTACAACAGAATAAAAGGAAGACCTATGAATAAACTACTGGAAGAATTACTTTTAGAAGAGCAGCAACTGCAATTTGCCAAATTCAATGAGGATACCGCCTGGGAAATTGGCTCCTGGCTGGTGGAATATGCCGCCCAAAATAAACTCCCGATCACGATCGATATCCAACGCGGCGAACAACAGCTTTTTCACGCCAGTCGACCTGGGACCAGTGCGGATAATGATCAGTGGATCAAACGGAAAGTTAGGCTGGTCAATCGTTTTGGGCACAGCTCTTTTTACATCGGTCAACTCTTGAAGAGTGAAGGAAAAAGTTTAGAAGAGCTGTTTTTATTAGCTGAGAGCGAGTATGCCCCGCATGGCGGTTGCTTTCCCATCATCATCAAGGAAACCGGGGTTGTTGGCACGATCACGGTCTCAGGCCTGCCCCAGGAAGACGACCATAAAGTTGTTGTTCAGGCATTAAAGTCGTATTTGAAAGTAGATTAAAATTACTCTGTCTTCATTTCAACCTCCGGCCATCGTTGAGAATATCATTCCTATGGCAATTTGACGCCCAGGAAGTGTTGGAAAAGTTATCCAGTTCCTCCCGAAGGCCGTATCGCCCCAGCGGGCTCCCGGCCCGAACGGTGTAGTCGAAGGATGGGGGGGTGCAAACACCGCTCTTCACCCTTCGGGTACAGGCGACTGCGCTGCGTTCCACTCAGAGGCTGCCTGATTCCCAAATTCCGAATATCAAATCTCAAATAACGATCACCCACAAAATGGTATACTTCCCCCGCTATAAAATCTGATATTTAATTCTCACCACGAAGGCACACATGTGCCTGCACTG
>NZ_CEYOSI010000112.1:0-10818 GCF_982879505.1 Candidatus Desulfolinea nitratireducens | reverse complement strand
CTTTTTATGTACAAATTGTTTGAAACTCGTACAATGTCACGTCTTTGCGAACCCCGATGTCCTTCGGGGTGAAGCAATCTCCCTCTCGGTGTATGAAACTGCCGCGCTGCGTAAACTTCGCTCGCAGTGACGTAGGTTTGTACGAACTTTTTTTGATTTATCCATTAGTGAAGCCTACATCATCTGTGCTCAGATGGCACTTTGGTTATTATTCCCAGTACAATATTGTGACAGTTATTACAAAAGGAGTTATTTATTATGACGTTTGAAAAGCGCAGGCTTGGCCAGACAGATATCGAAGTAAGCCCCATCGGTTTAGGCGTGATGCAATTCGCCGGAGGGGGAGGTCTCTTTGGCAAGATATTCCCGGTTCTGCCACAAGAAGACAAAGACGCCATGGTGCAGACCGCACTGGAGGGTGGGATTAACTGGTTTGATACCGCTGAGATGTATGGCTTTGGGCGCTCGGAGCAGGGTCTTTCTGCCGGTTTGAAGGCAGCTGGCAAAGAAAACGGGGATGCGGTGGTGGCGACCAAATGGTTGCCAGTATTTAGAAGTGCTCGCAATATTTCCAAGACCATCCATGATCGGTTTCGTTATCTGGATGGCTACAGTATTGACCTGTACATGGTGCACCAGCCCTGGAGTTTTTCGTCAATTGAATCTCAGATGGACGCGATGGCAGATTTGGTTGAAGCCGGGCATATTCGCTCGGTGGGCATCAGCAATTTCAACGCAGATCAGATGCGTCGTGCATTTGCTGCACTGGAGAAACGCAATTTGCCCCTGGCTGTCAATCAGATGGAATACAGCTTGGTCAATCGTAAAATCGAATCCAATGCTGTGATTGCCACTGCCAAGGAATTGGGGATCACAATCACGGCGTATACGCCCCTGGGATATGGGTTACTCACCGGAAAATATCATAAGAACCCTGATCTGCTTGAGCACGCTGCCTCATTTCGCAGAAAGATGCTCAAGCGTAACCTGGAGGCAACTCGACCGATAGTGGATGCTCTCGAAGAGATTGGCAAAAAATACGACGCAACACCAGGGCAGGTTGCTTTGAATTGGGTCATCCACTTTCAGGGAAAATCTGTTGTCACCATTCCCGGAGCCACAAAGGTGGAGCACGTCCGCGAATCTGCTGGTGCGATGAAATTTATATTATCCGGTGACGAGATGGCCCTGCTGGATGACCTCTCAAGAGAATTTTTATAAGGCAATCTTCATATTTTCTACACAAGGTTATGCTACTATTGTGGACGCGAAACATTCGAAAGAATTATTATCTGTTTACAGATTAGGAGATTAGATTGATGAATAAGAAAAGAAATTTATGGCTTGTCGCTGGAGTAGCTATTCTGCTTGCCGCTCTGGTAAGTGCATTCGTTATGCTGCAACCCTCAGCCAAAGAGATCCTGACGCAGACCATTGAAATATCAAAGACAATTGATAATGGGCATGCGGTTGTAAATATCGTTGTGGATAGTCCGGAAGAAAAATTTTCAGCAAAGGTCGAAGTTTGGGGACGCCATGATGATGAGGGCCCGGGCGCATTTCGTCTGGAAGTTCTCGAAACCGACAAAGAGGATGCCGTTGGTGCTGTGATCGTCAGTGATGGTGAAACTGTATGGGCTTATTCTCCCTCCAGGAACAAGGTATTCACAGGAACTGCCGAAGAAGCCAGGGCGGCGATGGAAGAAAAAGAACCCATGCACGACAAATTTGATGGGGAAGAAGTTGACCATCCTGAGAATGCCGAAGAAGCCGTGGATAAGTTGTTGGAATATTTTGAAGCGAAAAAAACCGGCACAGAAACAATTGCCGATGCAAATGCCTATCAGATCGAACTCAAGCCGATCCCTGAGCAAATGCCTGCAGAATACACAGCTGCTGGTGGATTGCTAAACCTGTGGGTTGATCAGAGTCGGAGCGTTCCCCTGGCCCTGTCTTATACAGGCGGGAGCATGGGGGAAGTCAGCATCACCGCGCTGGAACTTGAGATCAACCAGGGTGTGGACAAAGCGCTCTTTTCCTTTGAAATTCCTGCTGGTGCAGAAGTTGTCGGATTTGCTGAGTTGAAGCCCGAATCACTCTCTCTGGACGAGGCAGTTGCTTCCGCTGAATTTGAAGTTCTGACTCCTGATTTTACCCCCGAAGGCGCGACACTGATTGATGTGCTCAACGTAAAAGGAATGATCGTGCAACAGTACACCCTTCCAGAAGGTGGTTCATTCACCATTGCCCAGGGACAGACTGACGAAGCGAAAAAACCCTCCACGGAAGAGCAGGTCGTAAATGTCCGGGGCGTTGAGGGCAGTCTATTCACATCAGAAGATGGGAGCAAGGTTGCGTTGGGCTGGTCTGAGGGCGAACTATCCTTCTATATCGCTGGAAATATACCTGTTGAACAGGCACTGGCAATTGCAGAATCCTTGAAGTAATGACAAAAAACATAGAAATGGTTGAGGTCTGTCGCCATTTTAAACTTGGCAGCACAGAAGTAAAAGCACTTGACAGGATCAACCTGGAAATCGACCAGGGCGAGTTCGTCGCCCTGGTCGGTCCTTCTGGGTCAGGCAAATCGACTTTATTGAACCTGTTGGGTGGCCTGGACCGACCCACCAGTGGTGAACTTAAGATACAGGGTCTGGGGTTAGAAGACGCAACTGAGGTAGAACTGACTGCCCATCGACGTCACAACGTGGGCTTTATTTTCCAGTCATTCAACTTATTGCCCACACTCACTGCTCTTGAAAACGTTGCACTGCCCCTGATGCTTGGCGGTGTGCCCATTGCTGAACGACATGAACGTGCCGCGGATCTGCTCAAGCGCGTTGGCCTGGATCATCGCCTGGATCATCGCCCGACGGAAATGTCTGGCGGCGAACAGCAAAGGGCAGCCATTGCCCGAGCCCTGGTTAATAACCCAAAATTGGTTTTGGCAGATGAACCAACCGGGAATTTGGATTCATCTACGGGGGACGAGGTCATGCAGCTCCTGCGCAAGCTCAATGCGGAGAGTGGTGTGACATTAATTGTGGTTACTCATGATCCGGAAGTAGCTGCCTACGCAGATCGGATCGTGCATTTACGCGACGGGGGCGTTGATCGAATTGAAGTTAGCAAAGCCGCTCCAGCCAAAAATCGACTGGTTGATCATAAGCAACCAGAGTTGAAACTGAACGGTGGGCTGTCTTTTCGTGATCTGGCACGAACGGCCTGGGAGAATTTGCTTCGCCGTCCGGTGCGCAATATATTAACTGCTGCAGGCGTGCTGATCGGGATCGTTACTTTGGTAGCCATGGTTTCCTTCGGTGTGGGCGTGCAGGAGGAAGTCAATCGTAATTTTGAAGCGCTGGGCCTGGAAAATGTAATTATCTCCCCGACCTTTCCGGAAGAAGATGCCTTTGATCCCTTTGGGATTGCTGAACCGGAAAAACCAATTACCTCAGAAACTATCGCGGCATTTAGAAACCTGCCTGAAGTGCAGTCTGTGACGCCAATATTAAATTTGCCACGTAATATGGAAATCAGTCTGTCTTATGGGGAAAAGGCACTTCCGATCAGATTGTCTGGAGAATTCGATCACGGCCCGGGTGGGCCGGGAATGCCCGCCCCCCCGGAGATGCTGGTGGGTGTCCCGTTGGGTGAAGGTGATACGCAGGGTTTGACTCTGATCGAGGGTCTGGCCGATCAACTGATCGAGGATACTGCGCTGGAGTATGGAGACCTGGTAAATCAACCAGTTACGTTGACCATCCGCCTGCCGCGTGGCGAGACCAAAGAATTCAAGTCTCAGATAGCAGGGGTAGAGTTTGGAAGAGGGTCCAATACTATCGAGTTAGGTCTGGCCGAACGGACGGAGATCAAAGCCTGGTGGTATGGACGGTCGGACACATTGGAGACAGACGGCTATGATATGCTGATAGTACGCGCAGTTGACCAATTGAAAGTACCGGCCATTCTTGAAACCGCCGAGAGCATGGAACTGGAGGCGCAATCTTTGGGCACCATCCTTGAGCTTGCCAACCGCGTTTTAGCCATCATGCAAGCCTTACTTGGATCGGTGGGAGGTCTGGCACTTCTGGTTGCAACCCTCGGTGTAGCCAACACCATGATGATGGCCATTTACGAACGCACGCGTGAGATCGGTGTGCTAAAAGCCTTGGGTGCGACCAGCCGCGAAGTACGCCGCATGTTCACTGCAGACGCAGTCCTCCTGGGCATCATCGGCGGAGTGGTGGGGGTTATTCTGGGAACGCTGTTGGGCCGCCTGGTCGATTGGATCGGACATCTGTACCTGGAATCCGAAGGGGTGATCGGGATCGGACAAATGTCAATCGTGCCTCCCTGGCTGGCGATCGGAGCACTGGTTTTTGCTGGTTTAATCGGCGTGCTGGGTGGGCTGTACCCGGCAGCGCGAGCTGCCCGGCTTGACCCGGTGGAGGCCCTCAAACATGAATGAGAATTGATTTTTTCTGATCCGCTTTGGATCACTACACACAATCATGGCTTTCAACCAGGAAGCCATGATTGTTTTATATACAGAGTAGGACTTACGCATTTTTATAGTCCTGGTCCCAATGCTCTGCGTTGGGGGTGTTGGAGACAAGCTACAATGAAGAGTGTTGCAGCGAGAAAAAAGTATTTGGCGTAAGTCCCGCAGGGTTCTTGCATTTATTTGAAATGCTGCATATAATAATATAGATGTCTATACTTATAGACCTTTGTTGACCGGATTTCTTTTTCTCATCAGGTCAATATCAACAACCTTTTTATTAAGGAGATCATGAAGATGACGACTGAAGTTAGTGAAGAGGCAACACCCCAGGTAAATACTTTCTGGACCCCCCGACGAGTAGCCCGAATGGCTATTTTCATCGCACTGGCCGCTGTTGGTGCATTGATCAAGTTCCCAAGCCCTACAGGCACGGTAGCCCTTGATTCTGCGCCAGGTTATTTCTCAGCAATATCTTTTGGTTGGCTCGAAGGTGGTATCGTTTCAGCATTTGGTCATATCCTGACAGCTGCCAGCACGGGTTTCCCCCTTGGTCTTGTAATCCATCTGATTATAGCTGCCGAGCAATTCCTTTGGGCTGCCATCTTCTGGTTTGTAAAAGAGAAAGTCAATATTTGGGTGGCGATCATTGTGGCTGCTTTCTGTAATGGTGTTCTGGGCGCTCTGATCGTGCTCCCGATGGGCGGCGTTGGTCTGTATATTTCTCTGCTCCCCGGACTTCTTGTAGGATCAGCAGTAAATATAATTCTGGCAGCATTGGCTTATCTTAGCATCTCGAAAAGCGGTTTGCTCAAATAATTTCTGTCAGATGAACTGATAAGCTTTAATATCTATCCTAAAGATATCCCGTAGTGGCGACTTTAGTCGCTCTTTACGGCTGAAGCTGTTACTACAAAAGAATTTTAGGATAGGTTATTAATCTAAATCAGGCGACTATTGTAAAGATGGGTCGACCCATGTAGAAGGACGCAATAGTCGCTTGACATTTATTGCTTGATGAATCGCCCATGTCGCTAAAACAAGTTTCCATCCAAAATGTCACTTATAGCTATCCGGAACAAGAAACTCCTGCTCTAAAGGATATTTCTCTCTCCGTGAATAGTGGCGAAGTCCTGGCGATCATGGGACCTACTGGAGCAGGAAAAACAACCCTGGCCCTGCTATTAAATGGTCTTATTCCCCAGTTTTACGAAGGAAGATATGTTGGGAACGTGACCATCAATGGTCTCTCCACAAATAGCCACAGCATTCAGGATTTGGTCGAACATATTGGGCTGGTCTTGCAGGACCCGGAAACGCAGATTTTTGGGATCACTGTTTTTGAAGACACAGCTTTTGGCCCCAGCAATCTTGGGTATCCTAGAGAGAAAATTTTTTCAGAAGTGGAGGAAGCCCTCTCCAGGGTCAGATTATCAGGCTTTGAAGATCGCCTGACAAGCACCTTGTCGGGTGGGGAGAAGCAACGCCTGGCTATTGCGGGTGTCCTGGCAATGCAGCCGGAAATACTTGTATTGGATGAACCAACCTCTGAGCTGGATTCCTTTGGAAGAGTGGAAATAATCGATGCAGTTCAGCATTTGCGATCCCGTCATCAAACCACGGTCATCTTAATCGACCATGAAGTTGAGAGCGTGATCGAGCTGGCAGATCGAGTTGCTGTCATCATAGATGGCAAAGTTGCCTGGCTTGGAGACCCAAGGGAACTATTTCGAAACGCCAGATTGACAAAAGAATTTTCAATCCGCCCGCCAAAAATGTTTAATTTGTGGCAAGGCTTGGCGGATGCGGGGTTGGTACATGAAAAAGAAGAGATGCTTACTGTCGACAATGCTGAAGCAGTTCTTCGCGAAATTATGCGCGGGAAAAAATTTCTTCCCCAACCTGGTATCAACCCCAAGGTTGAGGAAGAAACGAGGCATCCGATCATTGAGATAGATGGACTTTGTCACACCTATCCCACTGGCGTAGAGGCGCTTTCGGGGGTTTCATGCTCGATCCGTCAAGGAGAGCTGATTGCCGTCATCGGGCAAAATGGTGCCGGAAAAAGTACCCTTGTCAAGCATTTGAATGGACTTCTGCAACCCTCTTCAGGCTCCATCAAAGTAAAGGGCGTCGATACAAGATCTGCCAGTGTGCATGAATTGGCTCATCAAATTGGATACGTCTTCCAAAATCCTGACCACCAGATATTTTCAATGACGGTTGAGGATGAATTGCGTTATGGGCTAAAAAACCTGGGGTTGAGCGAAGCAGATCATGAGGCTCGCCTGACAGAGGCATTGGAATTCGTCGGTTTGCAAGATCAACGGGATCGTCACCCATTTTCATTGGGAAAGGGAGAACGTCAAAAAGTAGCCGTAGCCTCAATCCTTGCCATCGCCCCTCCGGTGATCTGTATCGATGAACCCACGACCGGTCTGGATTGGACGGAAAAAATACAAATGATGGAATTGATCCAAAAGGTGCACCAGAAAGGACATACGGTCATCATGATAACGCACGATATGGACCTTGTGGCAGAATACGCTCAACGTGTCCTGCTGGTCAGCCAGGGAGAAATACTCCTGGATGACACTCCGTCACGGATATTTTCGGAGGCAGACCTGCTCCGAAAAAGCCATATCATCCCCCCGGCAGTTTCGCAGCTTGCTGAAAGATTGGGCGACCTTGATTGTCCTGGAACGATTTGCACAATTTCGCAGATGATGGATGCAATCACGACCTTGTTAAGGGTCAGTTGACCGATGTTTGAATATTTCCCCGGAAACAGTTTGCTGCACAAACTGGATGTGCGCACAAAGACAATCGGTTTTCTGGTCCTGACCCTATTATCCTTTATATTCAAATCACCATTGGTCAACCTTTTTTTTACCTTTTTATCAGTGATTTTGGCCTTATATAGCGGGATTTCCATTAGATCAATTATTGGCAAGCTTAAACCATTGCTCACTGTTTTTATTTTTATTATCTTATTGACGGGATTTAGTTATTCTCCAACCTGGTTCAAAACGCCAGTGGCTCAGCAGGTTTTCTTATCGATCTCTGACACAATTTTCCTGACGTTGGGTGGTTTTTTATTTGGGATTAGTTTACTGTTGAGAATTATTACCATGGTGATCACTACCTCTGTCCTGATATATTCCACACCTTTGGATGATTTTCTGCAATTTCTTCAAAAAATGTCCATGCCCTACCAAATGGCATTTGTTTTGACAACTGCAATTCGTTTCGTACCGACGATGGAAGAGAAAACGAATGCCATTCTTGATGCCCAAAGAGCACGTGGAACTCAAATTGGAAAAGGAAAATTTTTCCAGCGTATCCGAACCTTTGTACCGGTTGTGATTCCGATGCTGGTCATAGCAGTAAGAATGTCTGAAAATCTGGCGGTGGGAATGTTGAACCGTGGCTATGGCGCGCGTTTTAAAGTAACCCCCCTAAAAGAGATCCAACTTGCGGGCCTTGATTATATGCTGATCGGAATTTTCCTGATTATAATTTCGTTGGGAATATATCTAAGTAGGCTTGGGTTTGGTACGCTTTAACGGAATAGGATTATTTTATGGATTTTGATATAGTCACTTTTGGCGACCTGGTCACGGATATATATTTACCAATCCCTCAATTACCGGTAAATCCGAAGGATATTCAAATAGCACATCAAATCTCCACCGAGCCGGGAGGAGCGGGAAATTTTTTGATCATGGCAGAACGCCTGGGTTTGCATACGGCGGCCCTGGGAAGTGTGGGTGACGATCTGTACGGAAATCTTTCGATGAAAAAATTACAAGGGGAAGGGATTGATATCAGTAGTGTCAATATCGTTACTGGTAAAAGCACAACCCTAATTATAGTTTTAATCGATGATGCCGGAGAACATGCTTTTCTGGGCGCATTGGGCACGGTTCAGGTAACGGAAATTGAAAATTCCTTTATCGAAAAGATTGAACGATCAAAAGCGCTTTTTACAAATGGATATGCCTTTCTGGAATCTTCTCCGCCAGAACTTGTCGTCGAGCTAATGAAGCAATTCAGGCTGAATAACAAATTGGTCTTTTTCGACCCCGGCCCACAAATCCATCAGGTGGATGGGAAACTGATGAAGATGGCCTTTGCCCAGGCGGACTATTTGCTCCTGACTCAAGAGGAGGCTGCTACCCTTGTGGATGCCGATTCTGCCGAAGAGATCGCTCATAAACTGCTAAACCTGGGTCCAAAGCTCGTTGTCCTTAAAATGGGGGCAGAGGGCTCTCTGGTAGTCACGCCACAAGCTTCCATAAAAACCCCCGCTTTTTCTGTTGATATTCGCGATTCGACCGGTTGTGGTGATGCATTTGATGCGGCATTTGCTTATGGTATTATCAACAATATGCCCCTCGGTGAAATAAGCAAACTTGCAAATGCTGCTGGTGGGGCCACGGTTTCCAGGATCGGTGCTGGCACGGGTCTTCCGCCCAAGTCAGAGATCGAAAACCTTCTGAAGAAAATCTGATATTCAAATTTACCTGATCCTGTTCGAGTTATTGATGAGGGCATTGATGATTGATAGAGAGTCTCCTGTTTCGCTTTACTATCAAATTGCAACTGATCTTCGCAGCCGCATCGCACGTGGTGAGTGGACAGAAGAGATGCGGCTTCCTGGTGAAATTGATTTGGCAGGAGAGTATCAGGTCAGCCGGATGACTTTACGCCAGGCCTTGGCCTATTTGGAAAATGAAGGTATTTTAATCCGCAAGAGGGGCGTAGGGACACTGATCAGAATCGATCCCAAGCGTGTTGGGACTCCCTTGAATTTCCCGATAAGTTTCTCACGACAAATGCGTGAATTGGGATTTTCTCCGACAGTCAAAGCTGTTCATGCAAAAATAATTTCAGATCCAACACCGGATATTATGACTAATCTCAACCTGGCAGAGAGCGACCAAGTCGCTTCTTTCAAAAGATTATTCTTTGTAAATGAGCACCCGGTCGCAATTATCAACTCGATGCTACCGCATCACCTTTGCCCTGATATTATCAACAATAAACTTTATCATGATTCTTTGACCGCAACGCTTGAAAAAACTTATGGCCTGTTTCCCGTACAAGTGGATCAACGACTGAGTGCTACTTTATTATCTTCAGAAGACGCTGATTTATTGAAAGCGAATCCAGGCTCCGCTATTTTTGAAATTACGACACGCTCTCACCTGGAAGATGGCAGAATTATTGAATTTGCTAAAACACTTTGTGTCGGGGATCGATTATCGCTCCACATCAATATCTCATCGTTGGATGAAAGTGGAAAAACGAAGTTTGAATATGTCGCAACCATATAAAATCCTTGAAGAAAACTTTGTCAATATTATTTAAGTCAAATTTACGGAAGAGGCGCGCAGTGTACCTTTGATAAATGTGGTGTAGTGTTCTCAGGTGGTTGGGAGTGTCTAAATCAGTTGGTACTGTCTTCGCGAGGAGGGCTTCCCGCACCTGTGGTGGGGCAGGTGTAGCCCGACGTGGCGATCTCCAACCCGGGGAGGGAGACTGCTTCGCGAAAAGATGCTCGCAGTGACGACCAAGTTTTTACTCACCAAATTCTGCACTCCCGGCGGTTGATTTATGGCAATGAAGAAGAAATGGATTGATATCAGCAGCCCCGTGCGAAGTGAGGCTGAAAATAGTGTTTATAGCGCATCGTACACTTTACGAAATCTGGCTGAGGGTGGAGTGATACCTGAACAGCAATTAAAAAGGTTTCAGAAGAAAACATTCTTAGATGATTTTTATTGGCGGGCGTATTGGCGGCGAGGTGATTTGATTACCGCTGGAGGACGGGCCCAATTACCACAAAGAGTGGATGCGGTAGTTGTTTTTATGCACGGGTGGGATGGCAACGGTGAGATTTGGGAAAATTTACCAGCGCGTGTGTTGGGTAATGAAAAGAATTTACTTGTTCTTGTTCCGGATGTAAATGGTTTTTACCGCTCTCCCTTCAGGCATCCTGATAAAATTTCTTTTCAGCAATGCAACCCGTCTTCGGATATGAAGGCAATTGAGCTTTGGCTGGAATTAATAGGTGTTCTGGGTGGACGAAGATATACACCCGTGGTTTTTGCGGGACATTCCATGAGTGGGGCAGCTTTGTTTTATTTTAATGAAAAACGATGGCGGCAGCATCCTATCGGGCGGGTGGCATTGGCTCCGGCATTATTGATGAATGATGGGTTAAGGAAAAGCTTTTATCGTGCTTTAGGGATAGGAATCTATGCCAGTCAGAAACTTTCGCTTGAGCAGCTTTCCAATTCACTTTCTCC
>NZ_CEYOSI010000111.1:0-10821 GCF_982879505.1 Candidatus Desulfolinea nitratireducens | reverse complement strand
GTGTACCGATATCAGGGATGTGGCAGGTCTGGCAGGCGACAGTGCGTGTGTGTGCGTTGTCACGCTCATCCCCATGAGGATCCAGATCATGGCAATTTGTGCAAAAGACCTGTTCCTCGGCCGGAATTTGATAGTTGTCCACAACCAGACGTCCAAGAATATTATGGTTTTCAGTTATATGACAATCAGTGCACTGGAAATCCAGGGTTCCCATATGAACATCCAGATTTCCTTCCGGGAAGTAGAGGTGCTCGTTTAATTCACCGTGCTTGACTGCGTTTCCGCCACCCCCGTCAAAATGACAGGCGCCGCAGTTTTCACGAGTTGGGTTGCGAACACTTTTTGCCGCGACCAGCAAATCAACGGCTTCAAGCGGGTAGCCATAATCTCCCTTGCCATAAAGATTGCTGTCTGCATGGCAGGCCAAACAATCCACGTTGTCGGGGTTTTGAAAATCAAAATTTTCATCTTCCCACCCATAACCAACATGGCAGATCATGCATTTCTTCTGATTCCCCTGGGTGCCAATGCAGAAATTGTTGATTTCATTTTTCTTGCCGATGGTAACTGGGCCTTCCCGCCAGGGGACTTCGACGGGGTCGCTTTCCCATGTCCAATGGCTGGTTTTCATAATTTCGTAGGCTTCCTCTTCGTGGCATTCCATGCAAGCGCGGGTAACATCTGCGCCTGTTTCGAAGGGTCCTTCAACGATGGCCGAGTGATCGGTGTGCAGAAGGTGAAGGGGGAGACCGGCCCAAGGGTCATTTTCTTGTTGAGAACTTTTGGGCAAATAGTACGCGACCGGAACGATAATGATCGCAAGGGTAACAAATAGCCCCATAATCCAGACGAGATTTTCCTTTTTCATAATTCTTCCTTGTAAAATATTTTTAGCCCTGAACCAGGCTAGCCCGATGGGTGAGTCTGTCACTTAAAACTGTCCGAAGCAAATCAAGCGCTTCTATCAGGCGCTTATCTGCCAGATGATAAATAATGTTGCTGCCCTGCCGCTCAGCGTAAACAAGCCCGCGCTCGCGCAGGGTTTTTAGATGTCGTGATGTAGTTGGCTGGGGAACCTCTAAAAGTTTGGTTAATTCGGTGACATTACAGGATTTCTCCGAAAGTGCATATAAGATAAAAAGTCGGTTAGGCTCAGCCAGGGCAGAGCATAAATCGGCGTGTAGTTGGTTAATTTCATTGCCTAGATTTTTCATAATTTTCTTCTGTATATTCACATAAGCGAATATGTGTATTTGCTGATAGGATACTCCTGTATGCATTTAAATTATAGTGAATTGTGTCACGAATATATGTGAAGGAATGCACAATTCCGACAAATATTACTCTAATTGTCCTTGCTGGATAATTAAATAAAAAGACCTCTGCAGAAGCAGAGGTCTTTGTTCGATCAGCTTGGAAACTAAATGAATACGATCTGGGCGCCTTCAGTCATGTCCATGAAATCAGAGGCAGTGACAACCTTGTCAATGCAAGGAAGAAAATCTTCGTCTTTGATGTCAAACATATCTACGGTCATTTTGCAGCCATACATATTTGCGCCAGCATCCGAGAGCATCTCAAGGTATTCGCGTACAGGGGGGACACCCAGGGCTTTCATTTTCATTTTCATGAACCAGGTCGCAAATGCGCTCATCCCGGGGATAATGCCCATGATATTGGGAATGCCCCAATTGCCAGTTGGCAACCCCATCATGCTCATCTTGAAACTGGTATTTGCCACTGGGGCAATTTCAAGCCTGTCCACACGTTTCTCTGTGACCAGATCGAGGCCCCAGAAAGTGAAAAAGAGGGTGACGTCAATCCCATCGCCGAGGGCAGCCCATCCCATGATCAGGGCCGGGTAAGCCATATCCAAATCGCCTTTGGAGCAAATGAATGCAATATGTCGGTTTTTTTCTTCTGCCATTGTAAAACTCCTTATAGAATATATTTCTTTGCGTACAGTATGCTTGAAATCCTAGACACAGCCTTCTGGCTTACCTAGCCCGGAGATCTTGGCAACTTTTTTGGCCGGACCTTTGGGGTAGAGTGCAAATAACTCCTTGGTAGTAATGCCGATACCCTGGGTGATTTGGCGCAAAGTTGGAGCTGCGCCGGAGTCAGCGGCTTTTTCCCGGCTGAAGTTGATGATTGCCCAGTGGGCATCGGTTAAAGTAATGCCTTCTTTTTCAGCCAGGACAGTGGCAATATCCTCTGTCCATTCAGCGGGGTTGGTCATAAAGCCTTCTTCATTCAAGGTGATAGTATTTAGAGCGGTCATTGCGATTCTCCTTTAAATAAATTGTTTATTGAGTGGGCGTTTCGCCCATTACTTTGAGCAAATTTAACATACGGGACATACCACGGCGTACTTGTGGGCTTCCCATTTCTTTGACTAATTTGAAAGCAGATATATTCTCGTCTTCAGCCGGGATCTCTCGAATGGCATCCACGCTTTGATTAGCAATAGCCATGATCTCTGGTTGGGTCATATTGCGAACGGTTTTCAGGATGACTACAACATTATCTGCCAAAGCGCGCACATCTTCTTCGCTGAATTCGGTCACAACCCGCTCGACAATTTTCCAACCCTCCTGGGCAAAGGTAAAGTAACCTTGCCGTTCCAGCCGGTCCAGTTCCAGAACGCCCTGATTGAAGATTTGCTTTCCTAATATTTGCATATCTTCGCTGAGTTCCATTGCGTTTTCAAGCTGGTCAAGCAGCTTTGAAAGCAGGTGAGTGTCTCGCAAGACACGCTTGAGCAGGAAAAACAGGTCTTCCGATTGAAAATCAGAACCAATCTCCGCCAATTCATCGATCGCGAGCTTGACCATATGATTGCCAATGGGGATCAGGTCACGCTGCAACTCTTCCATTTCCTGTTGACGTCGCTGTTGTTCCGCGATATGCGATTCAACGCGATCCATTTTTTCCATGAGCAAAGCAAATTGCTCCTGAGTGATGGCTGTATCAGTCATCGTTGCTCTCCTATTCCCATTTACCGGCCATGCTCATCTGAGATTCGAAAGGCATTTCTCCGCCTTTTAGCAGGATATTCCAATACATCCAGCGGAACATCATCTTGCCCCAGTGATTGGCATAGGATTCTTTGAGCAGGGAGAAGGGGCCGAAGCCGGGAAGGGGATATTTGCCCGGAAGCGGTTCGACATCGTAGTTGAAGTCGATCAGAACACCTTTTTCAAAGCCGGATTCAATATAGCAGTTTGCATGTCCGTCAAAATCGGGGAGCGGTTCCAATCCCTCCATGTGTCGGTGGATATTTTCGATCAACACATCCAGCATAAAGTGGGCGACCGAACCAGCTTTGGATGCAGGCACGTTTCCGGCATCGCCAATGATCCAAACGTTTTCCCATTTATCGCTTTGCAGGGTATGTTTGTTGGCGGGAACAAAATTGAGTTCATCGCCCATTCCAGAGTGTCCGATAACTTCTGCGCCCATATTTGTCGGGATGGTCACGAGCAGATCGTAGCCTATCTCGGTTTCATCATAGGAACGAATGACTTGCTTGGCATGATCTACTTCCATGATGGTGAATTCTGGTTGAAGATTGATTCCTTTGTCGTCGAGCATTCCGCCTAAAACAGCGGAAGCACGTGGTTTTGTGAAGGCGCCAGGTAGTGGGGTGGCGAAGACAATTTCGACCTTGTCGCGAATACCGCGCTCATGGAAGAACCAATCTGCCAGAAAAAGGAATTCGAGCGGTGCAACCGGGCATTTGATCGGCATCTCGGAGATATTGAGGACCATTCTCCCGCCCTTCCAGAATTTCAGGAAGTTGCCCAACTTGGTAGCACCTTCGAGCGTATAGAAGGGAAAGACATTTTTCATCCAGGCGGCTTCGTCGTCCAATCCGGGAGTTTCTTCAGGATGAATATGGCTGCCAGTGGAGATCACCAAATAGTCATAGTTAATGGTTTTTTTGGCGCGCCCTAGTTTGACACGATTCTTATCTGGCTCGATTAATTCAATATCTGAGAAGATCACATCTACTTGTGGGGGCAGGAAGTTTCGCTTTGGTTTGACCACGTCAGAAGGTGAATATGTCCCAAAGGGGATGAACAAAAAACCGGGCTGGTAATAATGTGTCTCATCGCGATCAACGATCACTATTCGCCATTCTTGTGTGTCCAGGATTTCGGCCATCTTGTTGGCGACCATCGTGCCGCCAGTTCCAGCACCTAGTATGAGAAAAGTTTTCATGAAGTCTCCTGTTAATTGGAAATTGAATCTTGAGCGGCCGCGACTGCAATTTGCGCCCGCTCTTTTAGGTTATCTGCCATTACGGCGCGCATCAGATCAAGGGCTTCGATAATGCGCTTGTCAGCGAGTTGGTAATAGACATACTGTCCGTCACGACGAAAAGTGACCAGTCCACATTCCCTTAATGTTTTTAAATGTCGAGATATTGTTGGTTGGGGAAGGTTGGTTTCATTGGATAGTTCATTAACATTGGATGATTTTTCTGAAAGTGAATATAGGATTAATATTCGACTAGGGTCGGCCAGTCCGCTGCAAATTTGGGCATGTAATTGATGGATTTCTTCGCGAAGATTTTGAGTCATGTCATTCTCCTGTTGTGGACATATGCGCTTGTGCGAATATGTGAACAAGCTCGTCCTAATGTAGCATATCCGGAAAAAGACATCTAGTACAATTTGTCACTAACGATTGTACTAAATGTCACACGACAATTTCGGCCATTTAACTCTCATACTCATTTTTTGGGCGTGAAAAGCAAGAAGTGTGGTAGGATAACGTAACTTTTAAAGGTGAAATCTATGGATTTGTACAAAAAAAACGCTATTTCAGTAAATGTTGGCGCGCGTTTGCGCGAACTCCGCACAGATCGTGGTCTATCGATTCGTGGGTTGGCACGTCAAAGTAACCTATCAGCAAATGCCCTTAGTATGATAGAGCGTGGAAAGACATCGCCATCGGTGAGTACTTTATATAAATTGGCCGATGCACTGGGCATTCCGATCACCTCCTTCTTTGGCAGTGAATCAAAGCGAGCATCAGTTGTATTTCGAAAATCGGATGAACGAACACGAATTCCCTTTCAACGCGGCACATGGGAGGGTCTGGGTGGTGAGAATTTCATTGGCCGGGTTGAGCCCTTTGTTCTAACGCTGGAAAGTGGCGCTAACAGCGGTCCGTACGAAATGAAGCATACAGGACATGAATTTGTAATTTGTTTGCGGGGAGCGCTGGAATATCAGGTTGAAGATAAATTCTATAACCTGGAGCCTGGTGATAGTTTGTTGTTTTCTGCCCGACTTCGCCATCGTTGGCGTAACACTGGAGGGAATGTGACAAATGCGCTCTTCATATTATCTGGATTTGCTGAAGGTGAACGCCCGACGCCAATGCACATGACTAAGGGTGTAGATGAAGATAATGATGATGAAATAATCAAGGAAGTCTAATTAATAGAGATCAAAAAGGAGTTGACCGTAATAGTCAACTCCTTTTTTTTAGCGAGATGAAAATTTTGTTTTTGAAGGTGGTTGAGTAGCTCAGAGCGAAGCGAAGAGCGCATCGAAACCAAAAAATTGGGTTTATTTCTGCCCGTTTGTTGGTTTCCCTGGCCCGGAACGCCAGGACGGGCGATACGGCGAAAAGCATCGCCAACTCACCTGTGCCGCACCACAAGTGCAGGCAACCAACGGACGCTCTTTTGAACTAACTGTCATGTGGCTAGTTTTTTTATGTATATTTCAAGCTTTAGGTATTAGTACATTCCCCAGTCCAGTGCGGCGGGATCCTCCATCAAGGAAAAATCCCAGGGCTCCATACCCATGTTTACCGTAGCGGGTTGATTGAGTGATTCCTGCGATGCTTTGCGAACACCTTCGATCATTGCAGGGGCATATGGACAGAATGGAGTTGTCAAAATCATATGAACTTTTGTAATTTTGTCCTCGATGCTTACCTGTCGGATCAATCCCAACTGGATCACATTCATACCTATTTCAGGATCAATCACTTTTGAAAGGCCTTCGCGCATCGGCTCGACAAGATCTGGATGGGTTTCATGAATTTCCCAGGTGACAATATTTAGACTTTCGGTTTTTTCACTCATTATTTATATTCCTAGACAGATTCAACGACATAAGTGCAGCGATCATCGCCGCTAAGGACACATTGTATTTGTTCAGCCGGAACGGCCAACATCTGCGAGATCAGGGTCTCGTCCATTGAGCAGATCTCTGGGTGATTTATACCAACTTTGATGTAGGGGCAGGAAATCTCGTGGATGTGATATTGCTGGCCCAACTTTTCCCACTCCACTGTAAAGCCTTCTTTGGCAAGCAGATCCTGGATGATATTCAAGCGTTCTTCCATGTCCAGGCCTTTTAGTTGATCCGAATATTCTTCTGCTAAATTAAACGCGACCTGAGAAAATAGTTCTTTAACCAAGGGCTTGGGCAGTATCTCTTTAAGTTGATTTAGTATACGAGTTGTCAGCTGCAGGTAACGGGTGGGGAATTTTTCTGAGCCTTCATCGGTTAGTGTATACACCAATCGTGGGCGGCCAACACCATGCCGTTCTTCCTCAGCAGAAATGAATCCTCCAGCCTGAAGGTTGCTTAAATGGTGACGCACCGAGATTGGGTTAATCTCTGCGATCTCAGCCAAATCATTGATGGTTGAGCGCGGTTTTCGTAGCAATGCCAGTAATATTTTTTCGCGTGTATTTTTCATTTTATTCCACTTTTCACAACGCGAGTATACTCGCCTCGCTTCCTTTTGTCAATATACTAGATAAATATAATAAATATTGACTTTTTCAATTCTACATGCTATAATCCCGCTCGATATAAATTGAATGTTTTGACAAAAATATTGCCGAAAGGCGTTTTTCAGGAGAGCTTATGTCTGGATTGACAATAAAAAATTTGCACGTCAGTATTGAGGGGAAGGAAATCTTAAAGGGTGTAAATCTTGAAATTAAAAAAGGCGAAATCCATGCCATCATGGGTCCAAACGGAACAGGAAAATCTACTTTAGCCTATGCCATGATGGGGCATCCCTCATATGAAATTACTGAGGGTGAGATCATTTTCGAAGGTCAGAATATTGTCGAAATGGCGACAGATGAACGCTCAAGGCTGGGACTCTTTTTGGCTTTTCAATATCCGGTTGCCATCCCGGGTGTCACAGTGGCAAACTTTTTACGAACGGCATTAAATGCCCGCCGCCGGGCCAAAAACCCTGAAGACAAAGGGATATCGATCCTTGATTTCAGAAAAATGCTCAAAGAAAAGATGGATCTATTACAGATGGATCATGCTTTTGCAGGGCGATATTTAAATGAAGGTTTTTCAGGTGGCGAGAAAAAACGGGCTGAGATTTTACAAATGGCAACCTTGAAGCCCTCTATTGCATTTCTGGACGAAACCGATTCAGGTTTGGATATTGACGCATTACGGATTGTATCTGAAGGCGTGAATGCGCTTGCCGATGAGAATTTAGGTGTAGTAGTGATCACGCATTATCAACGTTTGTTAAATCATATCAAGCCGAATTACGTTCATATTATGTTCGATGGTCGAATTGTAGAATCGGGCGGTCCAGAGTTGGCTTTGCGCCTTGAAGAGCTAGGTTACGATTGGGTCCGCGAAAAGTACAAAGAAGTAGTTGCAGCATAATTTATTGGTAAAAGGAGTCATCATGTCTGATGCACAAGTATTAGAAAAACTGACCGGGCAGCAAAAATACGATTTTAAAAATCCTGAAGATTTCGTATTCAGAGCACAAAAAGGTCTTAGTCGCGAGGTTGTCGAACAAATTTCAACGATGAAACGTGAGCCGCAGTGGATGTTGGATTTCCGCCTGAAAGCACTCGCTCATTATGAAAAGCGCGCTATCCCGACCTGGGGGCCGGATGTGACATCCCTTAATCTGGATGATATTTATTATTATGTCAAACCGACCGAAGGTCAGGAGAAATCCTGGGATGATGTCCCCGAAGACATCAAGGATACCTTTGAAAAATTAGGTATTCCTGAGGCTGAGCAGAAATTCCTGTCGGGCGTCGGGGCCCAATATGAATCCGAGATGGTCTATCACTCGATCCTTGAGCATCTTGAAGAACAAGGCGTCCTCTTTTTGAGCATTGAGGATGGACTACGTAAGCACCCTGACTTATTTAGAGAATATTTTGGAACTGTTATTCCAATTGAAGATAATAAATTTGCAGCCCTGAACGGTGCTGTTTGGTCGGGCGGATCATTTGTTTATATCCCCAAAGGTGTCAAGGTAGATTTGCCATTGCAGGCATATTTCCGATTGAATGTTGCCAATATCGGCCAATTTGAGAGAACCCTGATCATAGCGGATGAAGATTCGCAGGTGCATTATGTTGAAGGCTGTACGGCCCCCACCTATACCACCGATGCACTTCACAGTGGCGTGATCGAGATTGTCGTGAAGCGCGGCGCACGGGTTCGCTATTCAACCATCCAGAATTGGTCAAAAAATGTCTATAATCTTGTTACCCAACGTGCAAAGGTTTACGGTAATGGCACAATGGAATGGGTTGATTCCAACCTTGGCTCCAAGGTCACAATGAAATATCCATCCTGTTATTTGATGGAACCTGGAGCACATGGTGAGATCCTTTCGATGGCCTTTGCCGGAAACGATCAAATTCAGGATGCTGGCGGAAAGATGGTCCATTTCGCCCCCCACACCAGCAGTAAAATTACATCCAAGTCGATCAGCCAGGGTAATGGCCAGGCCTCATATCGAGGGTTGGTTAAAGTTCACAAGGGCGCCTATGATGTCAATAACAGCGTAGTTTGTGATGCTCTTTTATTATCAGAAAACTCGCGCACAGATACCTTCCCTTATGTTGAAATTGAAGAAGATGATGTCAGTATCGGTCATGAGGCGTCGGTATCAAAGGTCGGTGAAGAGCAGCTTTTCTATCTAAAATCACGCGGCCTGAGCGAAGAAGAGGCCACTTCAATGGTTGTTTCCGGCTTTATTGAACCATTGGTCAAGGAATTGCCGATGGAATATGCGGTCGAAATGAACCGGCTTATCCAGCTTCAAATGGAAGGATCGATAGGCTAATTGCATGGCAGAAAAAGAAAAAGTAGTTATTAAATCCGGACGACGAGAAGTCTCGGCACCCCGAAAATTTAATTTCACCCGCGAGATGGTCAACACTTCAAGCGATAGCCCTCTCGCTTCATACCGCGCCGACGCTTGGTCTGCGTTTGAGAAGTTTGGCCTACCCTCCACATCGGAGGAGGCCTGGCGGCGCACCGATTTGCGCAAGATGCCGGTAGACAAATTTAATTTACCGGCTGATGGTGCATATAATGACCTGCCTCCTATCCCCAAGGACCTGCTAAAGCCACTAGTTGGCGGCCAGCATGGCGGACAGATCACCCTGCTCCCTGGTGGATCGCAGGTCTCTCTTTTGCCTGAGCTTGCGAAGAAGGGTGTCGTTTTCACTGATTTTCGTACGGCGGAAAACGAGCATCCAGAACTATTGAAGAAATTTGCCGGAACAGTTATCCGCGCCCAGGACGGGAAGTTTGCCGCTCTGGCGGCTGCACTTTCACAAAACGGGATCCTGCTTTACGTACCCAAAGGTGTTCAGGTTGAAGAACCGCTCCATAGCGTTTTATGGGGACCTGGGGTAGATTTGGCGCATATCTCTCATCTCATCATTTATGTTGATGTAGGGGCTTCAGTGACTTATGTCCACGAATATGCCTCACCCGACGAAGCGGATGCAGATTCAATGCACGCCGGCCTTGTTGAAATTGTTGTTGCCGATGGCGCAAATCTGCGCTTTGTAGAATTGCAGTCCTGGGGCAACCATGTTTGGAATTTCAGTCATGAGCGTGTCCATGTCGGTAAAGATGCGAATCTCAATTGGGTTTTTGGTGCTGTGGGCAGTAAATTAACAAAGAATTTTTCAGATCTTGATCTTATAGGGGTGGGTGCTGAAGGCAGGATGTCTGGATTTTACTTTACTGATGGAAGTCAACACCTCGATCATGATACTCAGCAAAACCATCTCGTCCCGAATACATTCAGCGATTTGCTCTTTAAGGGTGCGCTTGGTGGGAAGAGCCGTTCCGTCTGGCAAGGTATGATTTATGTTGCGCCTGGTGCTCAAAAAACGGATGGTTATCAGGCTAACCGCAATCTGCTCCTCAGTCGAGATGCGCGCGCCGATGCTATCCCGGGACTGGAAATTTCCGCTGACGATGTACGTTGCTCGCACGGAGCCACAATTGGCAAAATTGATTCCGAGCCGCTATTCTACCTGCTTAGTCGCGGTATTCCGCAGGACGAGGCTGAACAACTGATGGTTGAAGGATTCTTTGATCCAATCATTCAGCGGATCCCTTTTGAGGGCGTGCGAGAACGTTTTCAGCAGGCGATCAAGGAAAAATTGGGTAGAAAGTAACTGATAAGTGGTATAATAGCGAGTTTAGTCATTTACCTGCCAAAAAGAAGATAACTTTTCAGGGAATTCAGGCACATGACCGAAATATTTTAGAAAATAATAATTAGAATCTGAAATTGCGGGAGGTTTATTATGGCTTTTATGCGAAGCCCGGATAAAGTACATGAATTTGATGTGTCCGATAAAGTTGAAGTTTATTGCGATCACGATGGTAAAGATGATGAGCGCACGAGGGGCTGGCTGAAGGGAATTGTCGCGCAAGTGGATAATAAATTAGTCGCGGTGCAATTCACTGTGAATATTTATCTTACCGATGGTTGGATGGTGCCAGATCGAATTTTATGGTTTCCCTCTAACTCAGA
>NZ_CEYOSI010000110.1:2912-10824 GCF_982879505.1 Candidatus Desulfolinea nitratireducens | reverse complement strand
CCGCCAGTGTATATGGGGAGGCTATATAAAGCAGCTTGCGGTCCTTCAAGGAGCAACAGGGCGCCTGTTGTTATCAGAACATATAATAATATCCACAGATAACCCCTTTTATTAGGCTCCAGGGTGGTTGCCTCTGCGCTCAGGATAAAGAATAGAATAATGATATATTGGTGGTGAGGAGGGAATGAGAGCAGACTGATAACAAGAATAGATTGTATCGCCAGATAAAGACTGGCTGGAAAATGACTTTGCTTCAAGGCTTGATCACGTATTGCAAGGAAAAAGGCAAAGATAAAATAGAGCCCCAGCGCGAGCCAACGATATTCATGTGCCTCGGTGAAATAATCGAAAAGACTGGGGATCGCGACAGCCAGTGCAGTGAGCACCCCGCTGAGATTGAGCATAGTGATGTTCTTTAAAACAGGGAAACGTTCCTGGAGTTCTTTCATAAAAGGATGATACCTTAAAAAGACTTCGACTTTCGACTTCGGACTTTAGACTTCAAACCTCAGCCACCTGTATTTGCTGATGGCTAAGGTCTAAAGTCTTATGTCTCAGGTTTTGTTATTTCTCACGAACCGCAATACTGCCAATCCCCTGCTCAAGGTAAAGCTCAACATGATCTTTGGCTTGATCATAATTTGGTGAGGTGTAAGTATCTCCACTCTGAATATAGCCAGAGGGAATATTCAGGCCGACGATCCCACGGTCAACGTGAATCTGCGCAGCCATATCCTTGGGGATGCGGATAACGATCTCGCCGACACCTCCCTCGACATTGAGCTTGATCTGACCTTTATCGGGCAGGGTGACAGTGGTTTGCCCGACGCCCCCCTCGACTGAGGCCTGATACTCGCCATTCGGCAACACAACAGTAGTTTGCCCAACGCCGAGGTCAAGATTTACCTCGCTGACCTGAAGATCACTCAGGTCAAGATCTGATTCTCCCACACCAAGTGAGATGTTTAAATTCAAGGGAATTTCCTCGGTCAGGCTTATGTCCCATGAAAGGTGATTTTTTTCAAAGCCAGGTATCTGGAACGGCATACCAGATGCCCAGTCGCTGCCCAGGAAATAGGAAGCTTCATCGCCGTCCAGTTCATAGTGCTCACGGATGACCTCTTGCTCTACAGTGGAGATGGTACCCTGGATGAGATTGTCGTTGCGAGAATGTGACTCTACAGAAAGCTCGCCGACGGAAGAATCGATTCTTATATTGGCAGTCTCTGCGTCACCCAGTGATTGTTCTATCTCTTCACTGACGATTCGGGCATTTGTTGGAACAATCCCTTCTTCTCCGAGTATGCCACCTGAAAGCCACAATCCTGCTGCAAGGAGGCTGAGCGCCACCCCGACGCCAACCGCCGAGAGCCAGATATTTTTTCGTCCCAGAAAGATCTCGAGACCTATCGTGATGATGATAACGGGCCACAGGCGCAGAATTGCCATCCACGAGGTCCAGCTAAGGATGCCCAGGTTATTTGCCATAAAAATGGCCCCCACGCCGATGGAAATTGTTGGGCCGACAATGCTGCGGGTGCGGATCAGGTCGTTGAGACCGAGCAGGATGAGGAGCAAAGGCCACAAGCGGATGAGACTGTTCCAGACGCTGCCCCCCAGTAATCCCAGATTTTGGAAAAGGAAGGCGATCCCGATAGCAATCAGGATGAAGGGCCAAAGCAAGCCGGGACGATGTTTGCGGTGATTATGGTTATTGGTCATTTGAGACTCCTTGTGTACGGCGAAGAATGAGAACTCCTCCACCAACGATGAGAAGGACGGGCCAAAGAATATCAAAAGAAAGCCAGCCCAACCAGGGGATACCAAGATTTTCAACGAAGAGCATTGCGCCTAAAGTTATTAGCGCGATACCAACGATGAATCCTGCTTTAGGATGAGGGGTGCGCAGAGCCTGTCCAAATTCTTCCCCTACAGTTTGTGCGCGTTCAGAAAAGTTTTGTGCGCTATCCTTGAGATTATCTTCCCAGCTTTTATCAGCAAAGGCGGCGGATTCACTGGGGGCAATGATCCATAAGGCTACATAAATCAGGAAGCCAATCCCGCTGCCAAAGAAAAGTAGTGCAAAGAAGATGCGAACGAAGGTCGTGTCGATGCCGAGATAATCTCCCAGACCTCCACAGACACCGCCTAACATTCGGTCACTTTCACTACGATAAAGTACGGTTTTCATTTTATTTCTCCATTTGTGCCCCCCCTCACCCGTTCTTGCCTCGCGCGAACTTCCCTCTCCCGCCCTGCGGGAGAGGGGGAGCAAGCGGAGCGATGCGGGGGTGAGGGCAGGGTTATTGTTTTCTAAAATTCTTGTAGATCACGTAGCCGCCAGCACCGATTAGGAGAAGCGGCCAGATGATATTGAAGAGGATTTCCATAAAGGGCAAGCTCAAGACGCCAATTAAGGTCAGGATTCCGCCAGGAATAAAGGCCCATTTCAATTGGTTGTCATAGCCTGGCAAAAACCCAAGCAAAAGGAAGGTCATTCCAAAACCAATCAGGAAAAGACCATCAGTTTGACCATAGGGCAGGATACTATCCAGGACATCGACAACAGCTATTGAGCTGAGGATCCCGGCAGGGATGATAGCCCACCAATAGCTGCGGTTCGTAAAGAAAACCATCCAGAAGGCCAGGGCAATGCCGCCGAGGATGATCCCACCGCCAAGCATATTTTCAAGTTGCGGAGAGATTACTCCGAGTGCGATGTTAAGCCCAATGGCAGTCAGGGTGCAGCCAGGGATGAGAGCCCACCAGTTTTCTCGATTGATGGCGTATACGTATAGTGCTGCTGCTCCTGCACTGGCGATTAGAATTGCCCAGAGCAGATTGAATCCGCCATGTAGGATGCCCAGATTTTCAAGCAAAAAGATGCTGCCAATAATAGTCAGGACAAACCCAAAGATGATTCGGACATCAAAACGTTTCATAATTTTCTCCTTTTAGCGGATGCTGAGCGCACCTGCGCCAAAATCAGCACTGATATCCACTTTGTTGGCAGCGGTATCGTAGTTGTCGGATTTGTAATACCCACCGACGCGTGGGAAGCGTTCGCGGTTGATATCAATCGATGCAAGACCACTGTCCACCTGGATTCTGGCGGCTACGCCTTCGGGGACCTCGAAATGAACAGAGGCGGCACCCCCGCTCAGGTCAACGTGCGTGTGCCCCGCGTTGGCAGGCAATACGATCTTGGTATTGCTGGCGCCGGTGTCTATTTCCAGTTCTTCCACGCGGAGTTCGCTCAGGTCGATCTGCATATCCGATGCCCCCATCTCAAAATGGAGTTGCCATGAGATCAGCTTGCTAAGTCCAAATTTCCATTCGCGTGCGCCCCATGTCCAGGGCATGATCGTCTGGAAAAAATCTGTGGTAGCATTTTTTATGCTTAGGTCGGTGAAGTCACCGTCTTTATTCGTATGATATTCAACACCGCCAGAAAATGTTCCATTGAGTAATTCATCGTCGCCAGTCTTTCCGTTGACGTGAACTTGCCCGGCGCCAAAAGCCAGAGACATCTTCCCTTGCCTGGTTCCATCAAGGAGAATGGAGACATCTTCAACATCGAGGGCCTCAGGCCCACGTTTCGCTGACCAGAGCGTAAAGACGCCCATGGCAATGATAAATGTCGGCCAAATCAGTTCCCAGACATTGATGTTAAGGAAACCAAGATTATTGAAGAGCAATAACAATCCAGCCAGGATGAATAAACCACCCCAAAATACAGATTTTGTTTTCATTTCTTTCTCCTTATTCTGCATCTTCTTCGATAATTACAGGTTCAACAGGCTCTGCAAAATCAGCAATCTTTTCGCTTTTCTTACCCAGCAAGGAACGGATCATTGACCATAGACCTGCTACGATGAGCAATAAAGGCCAATATTGGATGATCTGATCTGGTCCGCCAAGGAATGAGCCGAAGACGATGAAGAAGATTGTGCTCAAAAACAGGAGGATGAAGCCAGCCTTCATAGTTCCTTTATCTTTGGTCTGGATGCTGAAAAAGAGTAACCCAAGCCCTACAAAACCCGGAATGAAGGCCCAGGCGTAAGCCCAGGAATCCCAGTCTCCGGTTACGTTTTGGTAGTAAAGCAGGCCGCCGATTCCGCCGATGATAAATGCCGGGATCGAAAGGCCAGGAATATTATTCAGGATGCTGACCAGCAGAAAGATCGCGCCGATTCCGATGATCGTCAAAGGCCAACTGCCTTCTGCCCAATCTCCGAGTTGGGGTACAAATTGAACAGCCAAAAACCATGCGCCAATCAGGATCAGGATCAAGCCGCCGGTGATATTTCCTTTTTTCATTAGATTTTCTCCTTTAGAAAATTTATAGTATTAGTACAATGCCCATACTATAGGAGCTTTAGGGTCATATTTAACAGTGCTGGAGGTCATACGCAGGGTCACGACTTAAAAAGTTCTCCCCCCGTTAATGGGGGGAGGTAGAGGGGGGTGAACAAAGGTGCAACGCACTTTCAAAGTGCGTTGCACCTGGATTTACTCAACCTCTATCCCTGCTCCTCCTCGCCGCCGATCTCCCACGGCGACCCAATGACCATTCTCAAAAGCGACAGCGTGCGTCCCGCCGAAATACATATTTAAATCAGGCCAGCGATTGACCTTATAGCCCAGTTCTTCCAATCCTTGTGCACGCTTTTCGGGAATGCCTCCCTCCAGATGCAAAATTCCGGCGCCAAAGTACATTCGTGGCAGATGAACGGCTTTCTCCAGAGGCATCCCAAAATCGATCACGTTACTGACCGCCTGCAATATCGCTGCGCGCAAACGGCTTGAGCCTCCACTCCCCAGGACCATACGCGGTTTGCCATCCTGCAATAAAAGAGTGGGGCTCATCATCGTGGTCAGACGCGCTCCGGGCGCGAGCGTGTGAAAGCCCTGCGGTTCCAAATCTGCTTCGCCGAGCATATTATTCATACAGATCCCCGTCCCGTCCACGACGAAACCCGCGCTCTCGCCCGCGGTAGTTGTCACGCCGACGAAATTCCCGGCCTCGTCCACAACGCTGATATGTGTGGTGTGATCGGGCTCTCGTGGGAAAAGTGGTTCGGATGGTGGAGACTCGCCGCTCAGGATAGTATCCAATTTCTGACGATAAAGCTGGATATTTTTATCGCCAAGGAGGCGCCCGATCCGCTCTTGCTCCGAGCTTGCTGAGGCCTCCCAAAGCGGACGTGCGATATTTGTCAGGCGCATCGCTTCTGCCAGAGCCTGAATATGGTCAACACCGAGATGCGCCATCTGTGCCAAATCGACTGATTCGAGCAATTTGAGTGTAAATGCGATCAAGCCACCGCCTGTGGAAGGCATCGCGGGGAAGAGAAGTTCCGTCTCATGGTAGGAGATACGGATTGGCTCAAGGCGGCGAATCTTATAATTTGCCAAATCTGACTCGGTAATAAGACCACCGTGCGCTTTTTGGTCGGCAAGAATTGCCCGGGCAATGGAACCCTGTGAAAAGGAGAGCGGTCCCTCCTCTGCTAATTGATCGAGATTCTCTGCCAGCCCGGGAAATGTGTTTTTTTCGCCCGCGCACCAAGCCGATCCATCCCGTTTTTTGTACATGGCGTTGATTTCAGGCGTATCTTCATAGATAGGCAGTAAAAACTCGAACACATATTCTTGGGGAGCAGAGAGCGTAACGCCTTCGCGGGCCATGCGGATGGCAGGCTCAAGGAGGGTTTTAAGCGGAAGTGTGCCATGTTCGTCGGCAAGGGCGCTCAGCCCCGCCACAAGGCCGGGAACAGCCACACTACCACGCCCGATGTAAAGTGAATCCTGGGCGGGACTATAATCGGAGGTGACTTCATGAAAATCTATCTTGGGAGTGATCTCACCAGAGGGCATATCAACAAAAAAATCGTAGACCTCGGCTTTATCTCTTTCCACGTCACCGACAATCGCAAGCCCTCCCCCGCCTATATTGGTCATCACTGATTCTGCGATAAATGAAGCGAATACTGCTGCGATGGCTGCATCGGCGGCGTTACCTCCGCGCTTTAGAATTTCTTCCCCGGCTGCGGCGGTTTGGGCATCTCCGGCTGCGATGACACCTTTCATAAAATGGCTCCTGTGAGTTTAAGTCCCTCCCCCGCATGCGGGGGAGGCTAGGTGGGGGCTTTTCTGCCCCCCTCTAACTCCCCCCGTAAACGGGGGGAGAACCTTGGTATTGAATTGGAATAGTATACCTCTTGAGAAGACGGGCTTATAATCTGAAAGTAGTTGATTACCGTGACTATGAATCAACAAATCAAAGGTGTTCTATGAAATCTCTATGGCTTGAAAACGAAACCCTCTCTTATAAAGAAAACTCCCCCAAACCGATGAAGGCGAATGAGGCTCTTATTCGCGTGCGGCTGGCAGGGATCTGCAGCACCGATCTTGAGATGGTGCGTGGATATTACCCCTTTAAAGGTGTGCCGGGACATGAATTTGTCGGGGAGGTGGTTGAGGCGGAAGATGAGAATTGGGTCGGGCAACGTGTGGCAGGGGAGATCAATGTCACCTGTGGAATATGTGAACAATGTCGTAACGGGCGCGAGACTCATTGTGAAGATCGGACCACGCTGGGCATCCATAACCGGGATGGCGTTTTTGCCCAATATCTCAGGCTGCCGATCCGTAATCTGCATCGCATTCCTGATTCTGTGTCAGATGAAAAAGCGGTTTTTACTGAGTTGCTCGCAGCTGCGCTGGAGATCCTGCAACAGGTGCATATCCACCCCACTGACCGGGTTCTTGTAATTGGCGCCGGACGATTTGGTCAGTTGATCGCACAGGTTTTGCAACTTACCGGGGCAGATTTACGCGTGGTGGCACGTCATCCACAGCAGAATAAATTGCTCACGGAGCGTGGTATTCGATTGATTGCCGGGGAGGATGTGGAGCCCTGGCGTTGGGATGTGGTTGTAGATGTAACGGGATCGGCCTCCGGTTTTGAGCTGGCGCGGCAAGCCCTTCGTCCGCGCGGGACGTTGGTCATGAAATCCACCTATAAAGGGGAATTGCAAGTGAACTTCTCTTCTATTGTGGTAGATGAGATTAATATCATCGGCTCGCGTTGTGGCCCCTTTGCACCTGCGTTGCGATTGCTGGAGAGTGGGCAAGTTGATCCGCTGGGGATGATTGCGGCGGAGTATCCCCTCGACCGTGGATTGGAAGCTTTCGAAAAGGCGGCTGATAGAGGGGTTTTGAAGGTGTTATTTAGACCGTAAATTGAAGTCCCTGTTCAATTAAGAACAGGAACTTTTTATATATAGCATTATTCCGACAACCAAAATTATTATCGCGCGGCGCGTAGTGGCAAGCGGATAATGAAAGAGGTACCCTTGCCTAATTTACTTTTAACTTCGATTGTGCCTTTGTGCCCCAGCACAATTTGCTTGCTGATCGCAAGTCCCAGCCCGGTACCAGCGACTGAGCTTTCAGTTTCACGAACGCGGAAAAACTTGTTGAAAAGATTGGGCATGGACTCTTCAGGGATGCCGTAGCCTGTATCTTTCACGGTCAGGCGTATTTCTTCCCTTTCTTTCTTTGCTTGCAAAACAATCTTCCCGTTGGGACGGTTATATTTGATCGCATTGCTGAGTAAATTCAAAATCACTTGCTTGAGTTTATTTGGATCAGCTTCGAGGTCGGGCAAAGTTGAAGGTACCTCAATTTTTATTTGAATATTATCCTCGGCTGCTTTTGAATGCATGATTTCCTGACACTCGGTATAAAGCTTTTTTACAGAGAAGATTTCAAAGCGAAATTGGACACGTCCTGATTCAAGCCGTGAAAGATCGAGGAAAGAGGATGTGAGTGCGCTCAGGCGTAAAGTCTCTGAGTGGATATTATTGACGATCTGGTCGTGCTGCTGTTGAGAAATTTCTGGACG
>NZ_CEYOSI010000110.1:0-2812 GCF_982879505.1 Candidatus Desulfolinea nitratireducens | reverse complement strand
ATATTCGGTAAATCCATATTGGTGGCAACCTGAAAATGAAGTTGTTTCGCTGCTTCGTCGTAGAGCAAGATCGAGGCTTCTGCGGCATCAGCGATTTCTGCGGAAACCTTTACGATCCTGTAAAGAAGCGTATTCAGATCAAGGGTGGAGGCAAGATCATGAGAAATTTCCACTAAACGACGATAATTTGCCAGTTTTTTTGTTTTACTATCCATGGTTGAGTACTCGATTGGTTAATTCTGGAAGCAGTTCTGCAACATCTTGAGAGAATACAATATCAGCGCGCACATCAAGATATGTGGGAGTTTGGTTGATAATGATGAGGTGTCCGCCACGGTCCAATGTTTGCATGGGCAGCCCCGCAACAGGTAAGACCTCCAGCGAAGAACCGATGACGAGGATCAGATCGCAATTGCGGGCAGCATTTTGAGCCTTGAGCCATGCTTTTTGAGGGAGTTGTTCGCCAAAGAGGATCACATCTGGCTTGAGAATTGCGTCACAACTGGGGCAGTGGGGAATGGTTCCCTCTTCAACAAAGGGTTTCAGATATGGAGCGGCTTCGATTTGCTGGTAACACTGTGTACACGAAAGAGTGCGCAGTGAGCCGTGCATTTCAATCAGATTTTTTGAGCCGGCTTTTTGATGCAGGATATCGATATTTTGGGTGATGATCGCATCCAGATAGCCGGAATTCTCAAGATCTGCAAGAGCGATGTGGGCAGCATTTGGTACAGCCCTGATGATTTGATTTGCAAGGGGGCGAAACCAGTTATAAAACCGGGATGGGTCATATCGAAAGACGGAGAGAGAAGCAGCATCCATAGCTTCGTTCTTGGCCCATAGGCCGGTGCCCTCCGACCGAAAATCTGGAATTCCAGACGGGGTGGATATCCCCGCTCCCGTAAGAGCAATGGGGTGTTTTGCTTGCCGATAAAGTTCTCCCGCAAACTCAATTTTTTTATTGACCTGACTGGCAATCCCTTGCATCATTTTTTATTCTCGTTCCCTACGATTATGGCCGAAGGTATATTGGTATGATGATTGGTGATGCTCTCTGGTTGGTAGAGGACCGCTGCCGCAATTTGATCCCCTTGATTTTGAGGCATTAAACCAACCAGAGGGAGCATGTTGAGATCATCATTAACGATCAGAAATTTCTCAGTAATGGATTTTCTCTTGGAGGTGGATAAATAAAGTCTAGCATAAAGCTAACATTCGAGCAAGAATTCTAAATCCTATCCTGTGTTTGAATTCTGCTTCATGCTATAATAGCGATGCATGGGGATGACAGGCTTCGACGGAGGAGGCTGATCCCGAATTGCGAGCCGAGAGGCGCCGATGCTCGTAAACTCAGCGCAAAAAACAAGTGCCAAACGCACACCTTACGCTGCTATGCCCCTCGCTGCTTAAGCGAAGATCATAGTAGTCGGTCTCAAGAGACCGCGTCCGCCTGTACCGAACTTCGTCGGGTCACAGGATCGGGCGACGCAAAGACGGAGTGCCGCATAAGATACCGCTAAATATGCGAAAGAGGACTTTCGGGTCCGAGCGGCTGACTGGAGAAATTTCCTGCTGATTGAGAATTCTCCGGTGACGATCATCAATCAGCTACGCTCGTAGATATTCGAGGCTCGATTTTTTCGGACGCGGGTTCGATTCCCGCCATCTCCACTAAAACGCATCCAAAAAGGATGCGTTTTTTGTTATTTGGGTGTGATCTTGAAGACGGCCGACTTTACCTAATTCCTATTGTGATTAGGTTTTGTTTTTGCTATACTGGCAACATCGATTAAGTTTACCAACGTAGAGGAGAATGATATGAAATACCAGCTAGCAAAACCTTTTTTGTTTTTGGTCGTCTTTATCCTGATTGTCGGCCTGGCCTGTGGCACTTCAACTCCAGATGAACCAGCACCTGCTGAAGAAGTAGAGGCGCCAGTTCAAGAGCCGCCGACAAGCCCCCCGCCAACCCCGGAGCCAGTAGCTCAAGAATACTACACAGAGGATTTTTCAGGTGACACAAGCCAGTGGACCTACTTTCTGGTTAAAGGTGGCGGAAACCCGACCTTCTCTGAGAATGATTTTGGCACAATGTATGTTGGTGTTGAAGATGAACGCATTCTCTTTGATCTTGGTAGCGAGGGACAATGGGCTTATGTCACCTATGATGCTTACGAATATGATAATGTACGGATTGATGTAGTTGCCGAAAATCGTGGTGTAAATACTAATAATGTCAGCTTAATTTGTCGTTATACGCCTGATGAGGGCTGGTACGAATTCAATATCGCAAATAATGGCCTCTTTTGGATATTCCATGCTATTATTCGTGCTGATGGGAATGTGATTTATACAGAAATTGCGGATGGTGGTTCCAACAAAATCAAGGCAGGCAAAGAGACCAATACTTATAGTATTATCTGCAATGAGCGAACCTTATCGCTTTTTATCAACGGTCACGAAACGCGTGTTCTTGAAGAAAACAATTATGTGCTGCGAGATGGACAGATTGGGGTCTCGGTTTCCTCTTTCGATGTCTTGCCTGTAAAGGTTGAGATTGATTCTGTAACAATCAGCCAGCCCTAACGCCCGAAAAAACTAAACCAGACAAAGCCCAAAGGATTAAAAACCATATGGGTTTTGTTTTTAATGGTTTTGTGTACCTTTTTTCTATGTTTTGTTAATATGATTCTTGTATCAATTTGTTATTCTTTATTCATAACCAGTTCAAAAAAAGTAAATAAAGAAAAATATTTTTACAGGAGTAAGACATGGCTAAAATCATAGGAATTGACCTTGGTACAACCAATAG
>NZ_CEYOSI010000109.1:0-10883 GCF_982879505.1 Candidatus Desulfolinea nitratireducens | reverse complement strand
TGTGGATTGAGCGCACCCACCCATGAATCAAAGAGTTGCACGACTTGCGCCCCCGCACTGATTTGCGCTGTTAGATAGTCAATCAAAACAGCAGTCAACTTCTCCATAAATGCGTGCCAAACTTCAGGCGTGTTATACATCATGGATTTTGCCATTTTATAATCTTTCGAAGGACCGCCTTCTATCATATAGGATGCGACAGTGAAGGGTGCACCGCAAAAGCCGATTAGAGGGACATCTGTCAGTTCGCCACGCAAAATGCGAATCGCTTCCAAAACGTGACCCAAACTTGCTTCCACTTCGACGGGCTTCAGTGCGGCAACATCCGCTGCTGTGCGAACAGGGTTTTCAATAATAGGACCCTTGCCAGGCACAAACTCGAAGTTCACACCCATTGGCTGGAGGGGCAGGAGAATATCAGCGAAGAGAATTGCTGCATCCATGCCAAAAGCTTTGATCGGTTGAAGGGTTACTTCGGCAGCGATCTCCGGTTGTGCAACCATCTCCAGCAGACTATATTTCTCGCGAATTTTGCGATATTCGGGCATATAACGCCCCGCCTGACGCATAAACCAGACAGGGGTTTGGTCTACAGGCTCAAGACGGCAAGCCTTCATGAAATTGGAGTTATCAGATGTATTTGTCATTTCTTTATTTTCCGTTTTCAGCTGCATTTGCGACCAGAATACAACCTGGGTCGCTTTCCATATAATCGCCAGTTACGCCGTAAGCGCGTCCACGTTGTCCACCACAGACTTCACGATATTCACAATCTCGGCAAACGCCTTTCAGTTTGGAATAATCACGCAAATTCTTGAAGATCTCATGGTTTCTATAAACGTCGACCACATCGTCTTCACGTACCATTCCTGCTGTTAGAGGGAGGAAGCCCGAAGGTTGGATTTCGCCGATATGTGAGATGAAGAGGAATCCATTCCCATCGTTAACACCCTTTTTGGGGCGATGCAATCCGTCTTCATATTGGAAACCTGCTCCCTGAAAAGCGACAGGTTTGCCATCGCTCTGCTCGGCACGTTTGCGTTCAATTGCTACGCGCCTGTACATCTGTGCGGCTGTGGCTTTGATGTCAAAAGGAGCGACTTTTGAAAGGTCATAGAGCCAATTGAAGGTACGCTCATGTTCTTCGGCAGAGATCATTTGGTTGATCATCGCGCGCCCGGTTGGGACGAGGAAGAAAACCGACCACTGGACTGCGTTGACTTCTTCGATGAAAGGAACCATTTCTTCCAAAATGTCAATATTATGCTTGGCAACGGTCGTGTTGACCTGTACGCTGATACCAACTTCCTGCGCACGGTGGAGAATATCCATTGTGCGTTTCCAGGAGCCTGACACTTTGCGAAAATCATCGTGGACTTCGGCGCGAGGAGCGTCGAGGCTGAGGGCAATGCGTCGGATTCCGGCATCACGTACTTCTTCGAGGCGTTTTTTAGTGGGCAATGCTGTGGCTGTAGGCGTTAATGAACAACGGAGGCCTTTTTGGGACGCGTATGTGATCAGCTCAGCCAAATCCGGGCGCACCATCGGGTCACCACCAGTAAAGATCAATATTGGAGAACCGAAGTCAGCCAGTCTATCAATAAGAGTAAAAGCTTCTTCTGTTGAAAGCTCATTTACATCACGTTTATGCTGTGCATCCGCACGACAATGGACGCAGGCATAGGCACAGGCTCGGCTTACTTCCCAAGCGATCGTGAATGGGGATTGATCAAAATCTGCGATAACCATCCGTTGATCCCGCTGCCCGCGCTCGGCTGCTGCACGTTCACTCAAATTTCTAGCTTCTGTCATAAATTACTCCTGGTCTTTATATTTTTTTGTTACTCAGTCGTGTCTTTGCGAGGTAGTTTTATCGCCAACGCAATCTCCCGAACGGTATAGGAAACCGCCACGTCGCAAAAGCACGCTCCTCGCAGAAATATTTCGGAAAGATTGATTACTTCAGCCACTTGGCTGCATCTTTAGCATGATAGGTGATGATCAGGTCTGCGCCTGCACGTTTCATCGACAGCAATGTTTCAAGCGTGACCTTCTCTTCATCAATCCAATTATTGGCTGCGGCGGCTTTGACCATTGCATACTCGCCACTGACGTTATAAGCCGCCATGGGGAATTCAGGAAACGCGTTTTTGACCGTGCGGATAATATCGAGATAAGCTAACGCGGGTTTGACCATCAGCATATCCGCACCTTCACCCACATCCAGGGCGGCTTCACGCAGCGCTTCGTTGACATTTGCAGGGTCCATCTGATGAGATTTTCGGTCACCGAATTTAGGTGCGCCATCTGCCGCATCACGGAATGGACCGTAAAAGCCAGATGCATATTTAACCGCGTAAGACATAATAGGCAAATTTTCAAATTTCGCAGCGTCTAAAGCCGAACGAATGGCAGAAACCATCCCGTCCATCATCCCGGATGGAGCAACAATATCCGCTCCACATTCGGCGTGAGAAATAGCGACCTTGCCAAGAATATCCAGAGATGGATCGTTCAGCACATAGCTCTCGGGAAAAGATGCCTGAAAGTGTTCGCCCGTATTCAAAATCCCACAATGCCCATGATCGGTATACTCGCAAAGGCAAACATCCGTTGCCACAACCATCTCTGGGATTTCACGTTTTATCGCTCGAATTGCCTGCTGAACAATGCCATTTTCGGCAAAATTTTCCAACCCAATCGGGTCTTTTTCAGCGGGTAATCCAAATAAGATTACAGCAGGAATACCCAGTTTTGCCGCTGTCTCTACTTCGCGCACAGCTTCATCAACAGAGAGTTGGTCTACGCCAGGCATGGAAACGATCGGTGTTCGTCCACTACCATGTCGCACAAAAAGCGGATAAATGAAATCGCTGGCGTTCAGTTCGGTTTCACGCACCATCGCACGCAAGGCTTCGCTCTGTCGCAAGCGGCGCGGGCGAGCTATAGGAAATTGAGCATTTTTATTCATAAATAATATTTTGGTTTATCAAACTTTCAACCAATCCTTCAACAGTATATTTTTTTGGCATCACCGCTACAGAGAATCCCTCTCTTTCAGCAGCTTCTTTTGTAACGGATCCTATACAAGCAAAAACAGGCTTGCCTGCCAAATCAAAAGGATCAAGGCCAGCATCTTTCGTCAGGCGAATGAAATTTTGCACCGTAGATGGGCTTGTAAAAGTGACCACATCTACGCCTTCACGCAAAACGGATATTCCTTCTTTTTCAGGTTGAGTTGGCAATGTCTGGTAAATAGCAATTTCGTGGACAATCCCCCCAGCAGCTAAAATTTCTTGTGGCAAAACTTCTCGTGCGATCTCGGCTCGTGGAAGCAAAATCCATTTGTCGTTTAGATCGCCTAAGCCGGGCAGGATGGCTTTACTCACATATTCTTCCGGGACGAAATCCACCGCCACGCCACGTGACCTGAGGCTTGCTTCCGTTTTTGAGCCGACGGCGGCTACCTTAGGCAGTTGTAGCGTCTCCCCCACAGCATCGAAAAACACATCCACAGCATTGGATGACGAGAAAATCACCCACGCATATTTCTCTATATCTTTCACCGCATCTTCCAAGGGAGAAAGATCATCCATTGGGCGAATCTGAATAACAGGGAAGAAGATTGGCTCGAATCCTGCTGCTTCTAGCGCATCGGCAAAAGCTTCTGCCTGTTTACGAGGACGAGTGATCAGAACTTTAGGCATATTCTAGCTTTAGCCTTGCAGGATTTCTGCTGCACCTTGTGCGAGAGCTTCTTCGGCAAGTTTTTTGCCGAGTTCTATAGCATCGTTTCCTTCGCCAGAGACTTTGATCACTTTTTTACCGTCCAGCGAAGAAACCAAGCCCGTTAAGCTAACAGTCGATGTCTGATGATTAACTTTTGCGTACGCGGCAACAGGAACAGCGCATCCGCCGCCGAGACCTGCCAAAAAGACGCGTTCGGCGGTAACGGCCAAACGAGTAGGCAGATGATCAACCGCAGCCAGCAAGTCCAGGGTCGCGTTTGCGTCGGTTCGACATTGAACGGACATCGCTCCTTGTCCGGGTGCTGGGAGCATCTCATCGAAGGAAAGTATCTGCATTTTCTCGCCAAGTTCTGCATCCAAGCCAAGGCGAATTAATCCAGCAGCGGCGAAGACGACGGCATCGTATTGTCCTTCGAGCAGTTTACGAAGACGAGTATCTATATTGCCGCGAATATCAGCGATTTTAAGATCGGGGCGAAGAGCAAGAAGTTGCGCCGCTCGCCTCGGGCTGGATGTTCCAACTTTTGCATTCTCAGGGAGCGTTTCGAGGGTGTAGCCTGCTTCGGAAACAAGGGCGTCACGAACATCAGCTCGCGATGGGATTGCGCCCAGCATGAGCCCCGTTGGGTTTTCTGTGGGCAAATCTTTTAAGGAGTGAACGGCAGCATCTACGCGTCCATCGAGGAGCGCAGCTTCGAGTTCCTGGGTGAAGAGACCTTTACCGCCGATCATGGGAAGAGGCTTATCAAGAACTTTGTCGCCTTGGGTGACGAAAACTTCTTCTGTGCAGCTAAGGTTTGAATGAGCAGCATGCAAGGCGGTTATGACCCAGGTGGTTTGCCAGCGAGCAAGTTTGGAGGGGCGGGTTGCAAAAATTAAATTCATGATGATCTTGGGGTTTCCGGAATATCAAAAAGGGCTCGGGCTACTGTCGCATATTGTGGGGCTTGCTCGTTGCTTGCTTCAGAGCGTAATCGTCGAATAGGGGCATCAACCAGTTTTTTGACCAGTGCCTGTGTGAGCGCTTCAATCCGCTTGCGATCTCTGTCTTCCAGATCGGGTAGACGGCGCAGGGTTTTGGAGAGCTCAAGCTGCCGAATGCTTTCAGCCTGTTCACGCAGATTTGCGATTAGGGGCAGCATATCGAGTGATGCGAGATAATCATTATAATGTGCTTTTTCTTCAAAGAGGATGCTTTCTACATGCGGCACTTCTGCGCTGCGTTTTGCAAGAGAATCTTCGAGCTGTGTATTTAGCCCATCCATATTAAAGAGGTTGACGCCAGGGAGGTCTCCTACATCAGCGTCAATATCTCGTGGAACAGCAATATCTATCATCACGAGTGGACGCTCTGCACGATCTTTTAGCGTTTTCTCAACTTGGGGAACATGGATAATTGTATGAGGCGCACCAGTGGATGCTATCAAAATATCAGCACGTGTGAGGGCTGTAGCAAGCTGCTCAAAGGTAGAGGTCTCTGCCCCCCAACGTTCAGCCAAAGCCAATGCGCGATCTAGTGTGCGATTGACGACAAGAATTTTCATCGCTCCGCGTTTACGCAATGCTTCGACAGCAAGCTCTGCCATTTCTCCAGCACCAAGAACAACGATTTGTGCTTTCTCTATCGCAATAACGGTTTTCTCAGCAACAGAGGCTGCCAGCGATGAAACAGATGAGGGGTTACGTCCGATCAGAGTTTCTGTGCGGGCTCTCTTCCCTGCGTGGATAGCGGTTTGGAATAAACGAGAAAGGATAGGGCCAACCGTGTTTTGTCCGCGAGCAAGTTGAAGCGCGTGCGTCACCTGTCCGAGAATTTGGGGCTCCCCAAGAACCAGTGAATTTAATCCGGCTGCAACGCGCAAGAGATGTTCAATTGCATCCTGATCGAGATGATGATAAAGATGAGGGGCTAATTCTTCTCTGGGAATGTCGTGGATATCTGAAAGAAAAATTTCCAGCTCAACTGAAGATGTTGAACTGGAAATTACATAAATCTCTACCCTATTACAAGTGGAGAGAATGATCATTTCAGTGCTTATGGACATTCCAATGCCACATCCTTGGCGGGCGAGGGCTGATTGAATTTGGTCATCGTTGAACGCTAGTTTTTCTCGAAGGCTAACGCTTGCTGTGTGGTGATTAATACCTAAACAATGAATGTGCATACGCCTCTCAATACCTTTCAGGATAATTCTAGATACTATAGCGCCAAAATGCACAATTACGGTGTAGATTTGTAGAGAATTTGCTTAAGAGTCTTATGAGAATAAAGCAGCCTAAGGTGGCTTTGAAATAGAAATTCTAAGATAGTTCAAGAAATCAACAGATTTCACCACCTCTCCCAACCATTTATAGAAGCCTGTTTTTTACTATTTTCGTATTTCGGACTCTATCTTTATATTGCTAAAGAAGTGTATGGGTAATGACCACTCTGATACCAATGCCTAACAAAATCAGGCCACCTAGAACTTCTCTTTTCTTTCCAAATTATTTTCCAAGATATAGCCCGGCAAATAAGCCTACTGCAGATAAGAGCAAAGCAACCAAACCGATCATAACTACAGATAATAATATTGGAACATTGAGAAGAGCAATACTCAATCCAACAGCAAATGCATCAATACTTGTAACAAAAGAGAGGACTACTAGAACATACCCCGTAGAAGGATCCTGCTCAAAAGCTTTGCCATTTCCATTCAGCCCAGAAAGGATAAAATTAATCCCAACATACCAAAGCAATACAAGGGCGATCCAATAATCAAATTCTTTAACATAATGAACGATTGTTTCTCCGGCCAACCAACCTAAAGCTGTCATGCCTGCCTGAAAAATGCCGAAGTGAGCAGCTAATCTGATTTTGCCACGCAGGCTGGTAATTTGCCCTGACTCAGCAGCACATCCGCTTCTCGCAGTTTTTAATTATCTGTTCAATTGAATAGCATCGTTTTCTTGGCATTGTCTGTCTCCTTTTTCCTGATCTGTAACATTCTACTTGGATCAGGTTTCGGGGGGCAGGTCACCCACCCATTCAAGGACATTTCCTACCATATCATACAATCCATAGCCAAGCTACTTACCGCAACCGTACGACCACTACACTCATGGACCTGAGTGCTATTTTCCGCTCCAATCTGGCAACTTGGATTCTGATCCCCTCAAGGATATTTTTTACCTTCAAATCCACTGCGAGCTGCCTTCTCCCATTGCGCTTCAGTTGGCATTCTCATATTTACCCAAGAACAATACGCTTGTGTACCGTGCCAACTTACTTCCACAACCGGGTGATTCCGATAATCGTTCTGCGACTGCCATTTCTCGCCGCTCTGGAGGATCAACACGTCACTATCTTCAGCATCCAACCACGTGATTCCATCTATACACTGGAAGTGGATCGCCGACTGTTATGCGCCCTACAAAACTTGATATCCTTCTTGAACTCCACTCTCATTTCTTCTCACCGGTGCAATAAATTGTATGATTTGTGTTTTCAGTTCATCTCGCAAGAAACGATACGCGGCTGAAAGGTAATTAATATTGGCCGCATAACAGCTGTTAAAAATCCGACATCCAAAAGGCATCTAATTACATTTTTCTCTTCTGAGCAATCTGTAACTCAAGTTAGTGACTTCCATCATTTGACTTATCTATATAGTTAGTACTAAAATAAAACTAGTGAAAACTTACACAATATGCTTGATCGGTTTAGATTCACAGCAAACTGTAGTTATCGGAGGAGGGCACGTCGCAGCTCGAAAAGTGGAGGGTCTATTAGTCGCTGATGCTCAGGTAAAGGTGATTAGCCCAGTGCTAGTGCCAGAACTACAATCGATGGTTGATATGAACACGATCACTTTTATCCAACGTTCGTATCAAAACAGCGACTTGGAAGGGGCTTACCTGGCTGTTGCAGCAACCGACGATTTAACTGTAAATCAAGCCATATGGGCTGAGGCGAAACAGCGCGGCTGCCTGATCAATGTGGTGGATGATCCTGAACATAGCAATTTCATCCTACCGGCAATCGTCCAACGAGGCGAGATGAGCATTGCGATTTCGACGGGAGGAGGCAGCCCGGCATTAGCGCGACGGATGCGCGAGCGCCTGGAAGGAATTATTGGACCCGAATATGGCACTCTGGTCGAGGTGTTAGCTGAACTGCGCCCAGAGCTCCTTACCAAGCACTCCCCTGGCAGGGCTCGTCTGCAAGCAGCTTTACGTATCATAGATTCAGAAATTCTGCACATTATCCAAATTCAAGGGAAAGACGCGGCACTAATCTATGCTAGAGAACAACTACACCAACAATACTGACAACTCTTCCAGTGGAATCGTTTATCTTGTCGGAGCAGGCCCCGGCGATCCCGGGCTTTTGACCTTGCGTGGGCTAGAGTGTTTGCAAAAAGCAGATTTGGTCGTGCACGACCGGCTTGCAAACCAACAACTACTGGCACATGCACCCCAAGCAGAGATCATCGATGTCGGTAAAAAGCCCGATCATCATCCAACTCCTCAGGAACGAATAAACGCCATTCTTGTAGAAGAGGCGCAAAAGGGAAAAGTTATCGTAAGACTCAAAGGCGGCGATCCGTTTGTCTTTGGGCGCGGTGGAGAGGAAGCGCTATCTCTGGCCAAGGCGGGTATTCCATTTGAAATTATTCCCGGAGTGACGAGCGCGATATCAGTTCCGGCTTATGCTGGCATTCCGGTCACGCAACGAGGCGTGGCCTGTAGTGTGGCATTCATCACCGGGCATTGTGCAGGCTCAAAACCCTTGGACGTAGATTGGCAAGCACTTTCTCAGGGGGTTGACACGCTTGTATTTCTAATGGGCGTGCACAGCCTAAAGCTGATCGTTACCTCGCTGCTGAAAGTGGGTCGTTCACCAGAAACCCCCATTGCTCTGATCGAACGGGGAACTCTACCGGAACAAAAGGTGGTCACGGGAACGCTAGATAACATTCTCGAAGAAGCTGCTGATATCGAACCGCCTGCAATCATCATCATCGGCAAAGTGGTCAGCCTGCATCCAACTTTGGAATGGTTCAAGTCGACTTTAGAAATTTCCTTAATGGGATAAGGGCAAGGTAATTCAAAGATGACACGCGCGCTGGTTACCGGCGGAACGGGGTTTATTGGATCAAATATCGCCCTGCGTTTAATTGAACGCCACTGGGATGTGCGCATTCTGGAGCGTTCGGAATCATCTCGAGAACTTTTGGAAGGTGGTCCATTTGAATTTGTCATCGGTAATGTGCTGGAGCCTGACAGCTTGCTCCCGGCAATGGAAGGTATTGATGTAGTTTTCCATGCAGCAGGAGTAGTCGATTATTGGAATCAGGGTGAAGAGCACATGTACAAAGTCAACGTAGACGGTACACGCAATGTAATGGAAGCAGCCCTAAAGTCCGGTATTGATCGGGTGGTACACATCAGTTCGACCGCAGCCATGGGAATTCATCCCAATGAAATCGTTGACGAAAGTTACACGTTCAATGTCGAACCCGAACGTTTTATTTATGGACATAGCAAGTACCTCGCAGAAGAGATCGCTTTTGAATATATAGAAAAAGGATTGCCCGTTGTTCTCGTCAATCCAACGACCGTAATAGGACCACGTGATGTACGCAAGGTATCAAGCGGGATGGTTGTAGAGGTTGGGAATCACCACGTACCGCCATTCATTCCTCCTGGCGGGATCAACATCATTCCCATTTGCGACGCAGCACAGGGAGCTATTGAGGCAGTTGAAAAAGGACATGTAGGGGAGCGTTATATTCTGGGCGGCGAGAATATTTCACATTTACAACTATATAAGACGATAACGAATGTGGTTGGATGCGGCATGAAGCTCAAAGCCATGCCACGCTGGCAGGTATCCATTATCGCCAGCTTGACAGACATGCTACAACCCCAGACCAGCGGCCCGGTTCCACTAACAGGTGATCGATTACGCCTTGAAGCGCAGTTCTTCTTTTATGAAACGACCAAAGCTCGTACAGCTTTTGATATGCCCCAAACACCTTTGCGCATTACCATCGGGAGAACTTATGAGTGGTATGACCTAATGGGCGAATTTGAAGGAACTTATGAGAGCTTGGAGGAGAATGGCACCTGCAAGTATTGCAAACGCTCTCGTTACTGCGAATGGCCGCCTCAACCCGAAAAACTCAAGGGGCAGGGGTAAGTTATGGCAAAGCTCCTAGATCTTTTCCGTACTAGTTGGAAACGTTTCTACCAAAAGTGGTTAGAGTACGTTCTGACAAGAAAGTGGTTTGATGTTGGCTTGCGCAGCAAGATGTCGCTCTTGGTCACAGTTGGCCTAATAGGGTTGATTTCCATTTTTGCTTTCATTGCCATTTCTACTTTTCGCCAGGCAACGCAACAGCAACTCTCCGAGCATGTATTACGAGCACGCATACTTGCAGAAAGCTTGGACTCAAGTCTTAGCCACGTCGCAGGTATGCTCACCATCCTATCATCACAAATCAATATGGACAGCTCTCAGACAAACCTTGAAGAGTGGGAAGTTGTTTTTGAACGGGATTTCCGTCCAGTTCAAGGAGTCTACCTATTTGACTCAAACAATCATTTGCTTGCTGCTACGGCGACAGCGCCAAACATCAAATGGGAAGATATGTCACTGGCTCAAACTATGGATAGCAATCTAACGCGAAATATAATAATTGATGGGATACCACGCCCTTACGCAGTTGTTGCTGTGCCAGTTACTCATCCAAATAGCACCCATCCTGAAGGAACCCTGGCTGCCATAATAGATCTCTCTAATCCGGATATTTTCATTTCAAGTAGCTCGTTAGATACGGAGCTAGATGGGACGTTGCAAATATTGGATTCTCAAGGGCAGGTATTAGTTAGCACCCATCCGGATCGAACACTTACAGAAAACACAATAGAAAAAATTACTAATCAACTATTTACAGAAGACAAACCAAGATTCGAAGCCTGTCTGGGTTGCACAACAAATGAACTAAATACAGGGACTGTAATAGCCTTTGCTTCACTTTCGCAAGCCCCCTGGATGGTAGTGATTTGGCACGACTCTCAAGAGTTGTTTGCCCCTGTAAGAATGATGGGATTTCAAACCATAGTTCTTGGCCTGGTTGCCATATTAGG
>NZ_CEYOSI010000108.1:0-10901 GCF_982879505.1 Candidatus Desulfolinea nitratireducens | reverse complement strand
CATTTATTCGTGTAATTTGCACTATTCGTGGTATTCGTGTTAAGCCTTTGTGTTTTACCTCCACTAATGGCATAATACCTCCATGACTCAAACCCAAAAATCTCACCCCCTCTCCCGTTTATGGGGCTACGCCACGGTTCATCGTCGTGCGATGATCGTGGCCTCCCTTTATTCAATCCTCAATAAAATATTCGACCTCGCTCCCCCCATCCTGATCGGTGCCGCGGTGGATGTGGTCGTCCAGCAAGAGAATTCGCTGATCGCCAAATACGGTGTCGAGGATACCGGTAGCCAGCTCCTCGTCCTCGCGGGGCTAACGGTCTTTATCTGGGTTTTTGAATCCATCTTCCAATATCTCTATCAAGTTGCCTGGCGCAATCTGGCGCAGACCATCCAGCACGACTTACGGATCGACACTTATGATCATGTTCAGCATTTAAGGCTGGCATATTTTGAAGACCGCTCCACGGGCGGGCTGCTCTCCGTCATCAATAACGATGTCAATCAGCTCGAACGTTTTTTGAATGGCGGCGTCAATGATATTTGGCAGGTCACCACTACGGTAATTGTTATAGGCGGAATTTTCTTCTATACTGCCCCCTCTGTAGCATGGATGGCGATGCTTCCGATGCCATTCATCATCTGGGGATCAATCCGTTTTCAACATACCCTTGCACCCAAATATGCTGCCGTTCGTGAGCAGGTCGGTGTTCTGAACGGGCAGCTCGCCAATAATCTCAGTGGTATCGCGACCATCAAAAGCTTCACTGCTGAAAATCACGAATTGGAGCGCGTTACCCATGAGAGCAATCTCTATCGGATTGCCAATAAAGCTGCGATCAAGTTCAGCTCCGCTTTTGTGCCCCTCATCCGCATGATCATCATGTCTGGCTTTATCGCCATTCTCATTTTTGGGGGACGGATGGCACTTTCAGGCGAAATTGCGATTGGTGTTTATTCGGTGCTGATCTTTATCACACAGCGCCTGCTTTGGCCCCTTACCCACCTAGGAGAAACCCTGGATTTGTATCAGCGTTCGATGGCCTCCACCGATAGGGTTTTGGATTTGCTGGATGCGGATGCCCTGCTTCCCGACGGCGAAACGCCCCTGGACTTGAGCGTGGTACGCGGGGAAATCAGATTGGATTCGGTTTCATTCGAATACGATAACACCGATAACCTCTCCGTTATCGATGATCTATCCCTAAAAATACCAGCTGGGGAAACGGTCGGCATTGTCGGCTCGACAGGCGCAGGCAAAACAACGCTGGTCAAATTGCTTTTACGCTTCTACGATGTCCAGAAGGGCTCTCTTTCCCTCGATGGACTTGATCTGCGCGATATTCAGGTGGAATATCTGCGCAAGGCGATTGGCTTTGTCAGTCAGGACGTTTATCTTTTCCACGGCACAGTCCGTGAAAATATTGCTTATGGCACATTTGATGCCAGCGATGAAGAGATCATCGAGGCCGCCAAAATTGCCGAAGCCCATGATTTTATTATGGATTTACCACAGGGATACAACACCATTGTCGGTGAGCGCGGACAAAAGCTCTCTGGTGGGCAGCGTCAGCGTGTCTCGATTGCGCGCGCAGTGCTCAAGAATCCGCCCGTACTGATTCTCGATGAAGCAACCTCCTCAGTCGATAATGAAACCGAAGCTCTGATCCAACGCTCCCTTGAGCAGATCGCGATCGGACGTACGACCATCGTTATCGCTCATCGTCTATCCACCATCCGCAATGCAGACAGGATCTTTGTCCTTGAGCACGGGAAGTTGAAAGAACAGGGCCGCCACGATGAGTTGGTTGCAGAGGGTGGTATCTATGCCCGTCTTTGGGGTGTCCAGACTGGTGTGCGGAGAGACTAATGATCCGTCGTTGCGAGGAGCATACTCCTGCGACGTGGCAATCTCCTTTACTGTTATGGAGATTGCTTTGTCGGGAAATATCCTCCTCGCAATGACAAGAAATTAACAGTTCCTCCCGAAGGATACCGGGACGGTGTGAGCGGAGCGATGACCGAAGGGAAGAATGCAGTCGAAGGACGGGTAATCCAGAGCTGCTCTTCACTTTGTCGAGCACAGGCGACTGCGCCTTCGCTACACCCTTCGGGTACCATGTCGCTACGGCTTCGCTCAGAGACTGAGATTTCTCAGCGCGTAGCACGTTCAACCAGGTACGCGATGCTGACATAATCCATCCCGGTCGCCTCTGACATCCCCATTTCACAGGGGATATTGGATGAATAGTAACCGCCGTAGTCGCGTTCGGTGACTTCGGCGGATTCTTTTTGAGTAGCAGAGGCGGTCAATTCGGGATAAAGCAAACCCCGGTCACCGGCAAAAGCGCAGCAGTCCAGGTTGAGCGGAATGGTTGCTGAGCGAGCGCATTGCTTCGCTATCGAGAGCAGTTTTTCATCCAGTCCCAGCTTGCGCGCTGAGCAATTCGGATGCAGAACCACGTCCTCATCTAAGGGGTAGATGTCCAGGTGAGGCAGGAGCGTATCATGGATGAATTCGAGGCTGTCCAGGAGGGTCATTTGCTGGAAGAAAACCTGGTCATCCCTGGAAAGCGCCTCCGTACAATTCCGCAGGGAATGCAGACAAGAAGTTGTGTCAATCACGATGGGGAGTTTTCCCTGTTCACTCCACTCCCAGAATTTGAGAATGGTCTTATGCAGGGTTTCTTTATAGGAGGATGAATACCCTTTTGATGAGAAGGGCATCCCGCAACATGTGCCCAAAACCCTGGTGGGAATTTTTAGATTGATATCAGCCCGTTGAGCAATTGTGATAAGTGTTTCGGCAAGTGAGCTTTGCTGGTCGCTTGCGGGTTGGCCAAGTTGTCTGGATATGCAGGATGGAAAATAAATATAATCTTTTCCGGCAATTTCAGCCTCTCCCTGCGGCAGTTTTCCGGTGGGATATGGAATCGAATTATTCCACTTTGGCAGGGGCGCGCCAGCAATTTTCTCAAGTATTTCAGCTGCTGAGGCCAGAAAAGGTTTTTCCTTTGTGCTCCTGTGTGTCCTTTGGGGTGAAAGCATATGCCCGATTTTCACTCCCAGGCCTACCGATTTTTCAACCAATCCAAAGTTATTCGCAATCCAGCCCGCAGTCTTTTCTCCTTTGAGAGACTCGGCACGCAGATGCTTGGTCAACTCACCGGTGTCGATCGAGACCGGACAGGCGCTGGCGCATAAGCCGTCCACGGCGCAGGTTTCAATCCCATCATAGACGTAATCCTTTACCAGGAAAGCGGCCGACTGACCGAGTGCCCTGAGTCTGGAAATCTCGCGCTGCACAACGATCCTCTGTCGCGGGGTCAGAGTTAGGCGTCTGCTCGGGCATTTCGATTCGCAGAAACCGCATTCTATGCAGGCGTCCACGATCGGCGATACGGGCGCGATATTCTTGACATGGGTCACATGCGCTTGCGGGTCCGCGTTGATGAGCACGCCGGGGTTGAGCATCCCATCCGGGTCAAGCAGGGATTTCAGGTCACGCATGATACCGTATGCCTCTGTCCCCCACTCAGTTTCGACAAAAGGCGCCATATTGCGTCCGGTTCCGTGTTCGGCTTTTAGGGCGCCGTCGTATTTGCCGCTGACTACCTTCACCAGATCACAGATAAACCCGTCGAAGCGATAAACTTCATCTTGCGTATTGAAGGACTGGTTGACCAGAAAATGCAGGTTGCCATCCTTGGCGTGCCCGAATATGACGCCTTCCGGATAACCATGCGTTGCAAATAATGCTTGCAGGTCTGTGACAGCATCGGCCAAACGCGGGACGGGGAAGGCGATATCTTCTATCAGTGAAGTAGTACCGGGTGCGCGCATAGCCCCAACCGAGGCGATGATTCCCTTCCGCACCTTCCAGAGTGCTGCTTGCCGGGCGGGGTCTCGCGTGAATTCCGGGTCATGCAGCAAACGCAATTTTTTGAGGGTGCGCGAAGCTTCCTTTTGGAAATGAACGAGTGATTCAGCGTCAGGGGTCTGATACTCGACAAGGATGGCGGCGGCACTCCCGGGCAATTCCCGCAGGATGGCCGGAACGCCTGGCGCGGCTTCCACTGAACGGAGGGAGGCGCGGTCCATGATCTCTGCCGCCCGCGCGCCTGACTCCCTCAGCGGAGCGATGGCATCTGCCGCATCCTGGACGGTCTTGAAATATAATTGAGCGGTGTACCTGTGCTCCAGGACGGGCAAGGTGTGCAGGGCGGCTTCGGCGATAAATCCCAGCGTCCCTTCAGAGCCGATCATCAGGTGAGTCAGGATGTCGAGCGGGGTATCGAAATCGAGAAAAGCATTCAGTGAGTAGCCATTGGTATTCTTCATCTGGTAGCGGTGGCGGACTCGCTCGGCCAGATCGGGATTGGCGAGCAACCTTTTTCTGAGATCGAGCAAGCCCTGGGCGATTTGCGCTTGTTCGCTCTCAAAGATGCGGTCAGCTTCCGGCGATGCTGTATCAAGCACAAATCCATTTGGCAGAATGATGGTCATGCTGTGAAGAGTCTGATATGCGTTCTCGGTCACCCCACAACACATCCCGGCAGAATTATTGGCCAGAATACCGCCCAGCATGGCCGCGTCGATCGAGGCAGGATCAGGACCAATTCGGCGTCCATAGGGTTTGAGCACCTTATTCAGAAATCCGCCAACGATGCCCGGTTTGGCCCGCAGGAGTGCGCCGTCATTTTCCACGCTGTAATCCCCCCAATCCTTTGAGATGTCCACCAGAATCCCATCCGTAACAGCCTGTCCTGAAAGACTTGTTCCGGCTGCTCGAAAGGTCATTGGAACGCGCTGCTGCTGGCTGAAGCGGAGCAAGGCCTGGATCTCGTCAATCGAATTTGGCTGTACCACCGCTTGTGGAACGAGCCTGAAATAGGAGGCGTCATTGGCATAGGCGATGCGGTCAATTTCGCGGGTTTTTACTCGATTTTCTGGAAGAATGCTGGTCAGATGTTCTGAAAGATTATTCATGGAAAACCTCTTAATCTCAGGAATAATCATATTGTACAGTCTTTTTTACCCTTTCCAAAGGATATCAACCCTTCTCGCCACAGGATGGTCTGTAACAATGAGAAGATATTCTTGACAGTTCGTGTTAAAATCACTTTATGAAAATCAGCATTAGATTGATCGCCACCTTTATGGAATTATTGCCACCCGGCACGAAAGGGAATAAGATCGAGATCGAGGTGCCAGAAGGCACAACGGCCTCGGTTGTGATGGCGCAATTTAACGTCCCGCAGGATGCATCCAGCGTGATCGTTGTCAACGGGCTGACTGTGCCGCTCTCCACGCTTTTGGTGGAGGGAGATGTGGTCAGCGCCTTCTCAGCAGTTGCTGGTGGATAGAGAATTCACCACGAAGAACACAAAGAGCACAAAGTTTTTAATCTTTGTGTCCACAAAGAAATCCTTTGTGTTCCTTTGTGACTTTTTGGTAAAAAAATAGGAGAAAAACATGTACGGATGGCACGGAAAAATCTTACGCATAGACCTGACCAATCAGAAAACCTCCGTTGAGGATGTGGATCCTCAGATCGCCAGAGATTATCTTGGCGGGCGTGGCTGGGCGATTCGCTATCTCTATAATGAAGTAGATCCCCAGGTTGATCCTTTGGGCCCGGATAATAAATTGATCTTCGCCACGGGCCCCCTCACGGCAACCACTGCCCCGACGGGCAACCGTTACATGGTCGTCACCAAATCCCCATTGACCGGTGCATTGGCGCATTCGAATTCGGGCGGTGATTTCCCGACATGGATGAAGCGCACCGGTTTCGATCTGTTCATCTTTGAGGGCAAGGCGGAAAAACCCGTCTACTTGTGGGTGAACGAAGACGAGGTGGAAATCCGCTCGGCTGAGCATCTTTGGGGGCAGGATGTTCCTTCCACAACCGATGCTCTTTTGGCGGAAACAAATCCAAAGGCGAAAGCTGCGTGCATTGGTCCCGCAGGTGAAAATCTCGTCCTGATGGCAGCTGTGATGAACGATAAAGACCGCGCTGCAGCCCGATCCGGTGTTGGGGCTGTCATGGGCAGTAAAAATCTGAAGGGTGTGGTCGCCTACGGACGAAAGAATCCTATATTTGCCGATGATAAAAAGATGCGTGAACTCAGCCTGATCATTGCCAAAGAGGTTGGCGCGGATATGCTGGCTGGCTCATCACTGCGTGAATATGGAACGGCCTATGTGCCGCAAGTGACGAATACACTTGGTATTTTACCGACCCGCAACTGGCAAACCGGCACCTTTGAAGGTGTTGATGAGATCGATGGCGTGGCGCTTAAAGAAAAATATTTGATCAAGCCGAAGCCCTGCTACCGTTGCCCGATCGCCTGTGGCCGTCTGACGGAAGTTCCCGATGGCAAATATGCAGGCAAAGGTGAAGGCCCCGAATACGAGACCATTTCAGCTTTTGGAAGTGGCTGCGGAGTCGATAATCTTGCGGCCGTGACCAAGGCAAATTATTGGTGTAATGAATTAGGATTGGATACCATTTCGACCGGGATGACGATTGCCGCCGCAATGGAAATGTATGAAAAAGGCTATATCTCTGAAGAGGAGATCGGACAGCCGCTCCGCTTTGGTGATCCTGATGCAATGATCGACATGGTCCAAAAGATGGCTTATCGCGATGGGTTCGGGAACGAACTTGCGGAGGGTAGCTACCGTTTAGCGGAAAAATACGGCCACCCCGAAATTGCCGTTACAACTCGTAAACAGGAATTTCCTGGCTATGATCCTCGCGGCTCGCAGGGAATGGGTCTGCTTTATGCAACATCCAATAAAGGCGCTTCCCACATGGAAGGTGACGTGGCCTACGAAGAAGTCTTTGGTGTCCCGATCAAGGATGACCCGCTGACCACGGATGGCAAAGGGGAGTTGGTCGCCCGTTTCCAGGATGCCTTTGCGCTGATCGATGCTTCTGGCTTATGCGTTTTTCTGGCGGTGCGCTACGTATTCAATACAGACCGGATGATCTGGCCAACCAGACTATCGCAACTGATGGAATATACCACTGGTGTGGCCTATACTCCCGCAGAGGTTTTAAAGGCTGCTGACCGTGTCTACACCCTTGAGCGGATGTTCCTCCTCAAAGCCGGATCGACAGAGGACACCCTTCCTCCACGCATGCTCAATGAGCCATTGCCGGATGGCCCGGCCAAAGGACACGTCGCCGAGCTGGATAAAATGTTGCCCGAATTTTATGAAGTCCGTGGTTGGGATGAGAAAGGTTTTCCGACCGAGGAGAAATTAAAGGATTTGGGATTGCAGTAAACCATCAAAAAATAATCTATTGTTGGTTTTCAGCCCCCATGAGTTTTTAGGACTTATGGGGGTTTCCATTTGCCAAAGAGCCTGTTGAATTTGCAATTGAATTAATATACAATAAAAAGGATAAATCTGGCAAAATTAGCCGTGTTGCGCTCGTGAAAACAGGGAGAGGAGTTTCGAGAATTATGAACCGAAAAATTTTTAGAAACTGCATAATAATCGGAATTCTTGGCCTCCTGATTGTAGGAGTCGCTGGGGGTATTTGGTATTTATTCTCCGAACCAAGTGGCGGAGCGTTACCGATTGTCCAATTCATCCAACCTAAGGCCAGCCACGCCATCTATTCCGGACAGGGATTGGTGCTGATTGTCGAAGGTCAGTCCGAGGCTGGCCTGGACCGCATCGAATTGTTCGTGGACGGCCAACTGGAGCGCAGCGCATCAGCGTTTGGCGAATTAACCTTCCAGGCGGTCGTCCCGTGGTTTGGTTCTGCTCTGGGGAATCACGAGATCAGCGCTATCGGATATGACCGCGGCGGACACGCCAGTCAACCTGCTTCCATTTTAGTAACCGTGCAGGGCGCGGACATACCCACCGTTATTCAAGACGCGCAACCGCTGGATGTGAACCAAACCATCGAGGAAATAGTTGCCGGGGCAGGCGCTGGTGCGGGACATCCTGTTGGCGCAGCCCAGCCTGATGAAGCCGCTCAGCCGCTTCCCGCCGGGGACGAACCGCCAGTGGCAGAATTGCTGGTTACTCCCATGCAGGATGGAGATTCGGTTATCGCACATGTACAGGTCCGTGCCAGTGATAATACGGGGGTGACCCAAATGCGGCTGATCATCCAATCTCCAGGTGGAAACCCTGAACTTACTGAATACGACTGCGAGGGCAATCTGGAATGCAGCCGTGAATTTGATCGCCCCCTGGCAGAATCCGGGAAGTGGGTCTTCATCCTGACTGCTGTGGATCTGTCGGGGCAGATTGCGCAGCAGCAGTTTGCATCGGTGGATGTGATTTGTAATGCTGGGGTAGATGCAAACAATCAACCGTTCATGAATTGCGCGGCAGACGGTGAAAACATCCCCGTACCTGGCGGTCCGATTCTAGGAGAACCTCCTCAGCTCGATGATGAAGCACCTACGGCTGAATTGAAGGTAACCCCTATCCGAAATGGGGATTTGGTTGCCGCGATCGTGGAAATGAGCGGCCACGATAATGTAGGGTTGGGGCTGCTGCGATTGGAAACACAGACTCCTGTGGGCGTATTTGATAATTTCGCAGTTGGTTGTGAAGCCAATCCGGATTGCAGTTTCGAATTCGTGCATCCATTGGCGGAGCCGGGAGTGTGGATATTTATTCTTCAGTCCGTGGATCTTGCCGGGCAGGTATCGTTACCCCATTGGGCCGATGTTCAGGTTATTTGTAATATGGGGGTGGATGAAAACAACCAGCCGCTCATGCAGTGTGCAGTGGCAGATGAGGCTCCCCCGGCGCCGGGTAACGATCCTGGAAACCAACCTGGCTGGGAAATTCCTGCGGAGCGGGGATTCTGGAATCCGGACGAGGATCCGGTCATCGAGCCGCTGGATGTGGCTACTCCGCTCCTGTGCCGCGGTGCTCCTCCCCAACAGGAATCGTTTGAAATCGACGGTTGCCAGATTATTCTACCGGTTAATGTACCTGGTGGACCATTCACGTCTTGTTCTTTTTCTACTTTACTGAGAGCGGATTTACGCGGAGTCGATCTGCGGAATGCCAATCTGTATGATACCAATATGATTGAAGCAAACCTGACCTGTGGCGCAGATTTGCGAAACGCGGATTTGAGACTGGTAAATTTCTATAATACGAGAATTGATAATAGTACAAAGATGGACATAAAATCGAAACTGGTCTGGGAGCTGGTCAACCAGGGTGGTTATAGTCGTGATTTTCCCGGCGCTGATCTGAGCGAGTCTCGCCTGTTCCAAGCTGATTTAGTTTGGGCAGGTTTTCGTGATGCGAATTTGAGCGGTTCATGGTTTGATCTAACCAATTTCTTCGGAGCTGATCTGAATAGCGCTGACTTGACGGACACAACCTGGAGAAATGTTACCTGCCCGGATGGTACAAAAAGCCAGGACCACGGCGATACGTGTATAAACAATCTTCAACCAGGGCTTCCCAGATTGGAAAATTTTATGATTGGAGATTGTCTTATCATACAACCTGTGCCTTTGGCTGGTCCATATACCGAGTGTGTGGGGGCGGACCTTTCAAACCAGGATCTTCGACAAGTGAATTTGACGAATGCCAACCTGTTTAGAGCCAGCCTGAGTTATTCAGACTTGCGAGATACCAACTTCGAGGGTGCCGATCTACGATTGGTTGATATGCTCGGGTCTAGAATCGATCAGGGCACAACGGTAGACGACAAATGGCTTTTAGTCTGGAGCCTGGTAAACCGTGGCGGCCGCAGTCGAGATTTAAGTGGGGCAGATCTAAGCTGGGCGAACTTGGATAGCGCAAACCTGGCAGAAGCTATACTTACCAATGCAGATTTGAGCTCTGCAAGTATGAATAGCGTGGATTTTTCTGGCGCTACATTAAATGGTGCAAATTTGACTCTCGCAGATTTTCGAAATACAAATCTCGAAAATGTACAATTAGAAGGTGTAATTTGGTCAGGCACCTGGTGCCCCGATGGCAGCAATAGCCATGATGTTGGCGGCACATGCGAAGGTCATTTAAGCCCCTGATGGAGGGCGACATGAAAAAAACTTCTTATAATTTCATAAAATCAACGGTTGTCTTGATTCTGGTCGCCCTGTTGGTGGGTTGTAGCCTGCCAGCCTCGGTCAGTGAGGTTGGTGCTGCGAGTGTGCAGATCGGCCAACCGCAGGAGGGTGCGCAGTTAAAAGTTGGCGGAGTGGTCTCTGTGATATCAAGCTTCTCGGATCCGGGCGGTGCACAAGGGATGATCCTGGAAGTCAACGGGGTGGGCGTGCGCGAGGACAAATTTCACCTGCCGATGTTCGAGGGCAGGATGAACCAGCCCTGGCGACCGACCCAAAATGGCCCGGCAACCTTGTGCGTCTACCTGACTACTTCTAGCGGCCAGGTTGTCCGCTCGAATTGCGTCACAGTCATGATTGGCTCCGTTGTCAGGGCGACCTTTACACCCGGTTTCACAAACACGCCTTTCACAGAGCTAACTTTTACTCCAACGCCCACCTTCACACCGGGCGCGCCAACTGCAACCGCCACCCAGGACGCAAATTGCCGTCAGGGTCCCCGCGTGGATTATGCGGTGACGAGCAGCCTGGCCACGGGCAGGACAGCCCCCATTGTTGGCCGGAATACAGATCAATCCTGGTGGGTGATCCGGATTCCCGGCAGTGCCGATTGCTGGATTTGGGATGGCACCGTCACGGTCGAAGGTGACATCAGCGCTGTGCCCGTGATCACGCCTCCGCCTGCCCCAATCGTAACCGTAACCCAGCCTGCTCCACTGACAGCCCCAAATCTGATCTCGCCAAGCGGAACATTAAACTGTGTTGATGTAACCGGTGGTGTAACTTTAAGCTGGTCAGTTGTCAGCCACGCAAACGGCATTGATCATT
>NZ_CEYOSI010000107.1:0-10933 GCF_982879505.1 Candidatus Desulfolinea nitratireducens | reverse complement strand
AATGGGAATTGACCGAAGAAGAACGCGTTCAAGAAATCGAAACCCAGGCAACTGCCAGTCTGTTATGGGCAATGGATGCCCCTGAAGCCATTTTACGTCTTCTACTGAACGAAGAAGGAATCAAACGCCTCTATGAACCACCAGACAATTATGATCCTGAGGAACAGGGGGAATGGTCATCGGAATATCTTACGTTTGGTTCTAAGCGCTCAATTAAACTTGATTCTGTCAGTCGGGAACATGAGGCTCTGTACCTGGTGTACAAAATTGACGACCTTGGCTATTGGGAGTTTGAAATCACCCCAGAGCGCGTTGTTATCGAAAGGATTTAGAAAGAGGGAAACTTTTGGTTTGAAAAAAAAAGAGCATGTGGAAAAATTGAACTGCACCCTTTTTTATTATTCAAAACAATATTTACTCAATAAATATTTCGACATGCTCCCCATCTTCTTCATCGATCACGTCAATGATCTTCCCTGTCATACCTGATTGCAGGGCTTCTGCAATATTATCCATCTCAACCCCATCGATTTCAGGTGCAAAATGTGCCCCGATCTTCATCCCGGCATCGACCAGGCTCAAAGGAATTTGCACAGAGGCTTTCGAACGTCCTGTCTTGACATCTGTCACCCGAACACGCAGCCAACGTGGTGCAGCAGCCCGATGATGGGCAGCACTCTTGGCCTTTTGACTACTCCCTAAAAGTGAGAGAAGTTTCGCCCCCTCTTCGGCCGAGATCTTCTCCTCTTCAATCATCCTCAGTATTTTCATGCGTTCTTCTGTGGTAGCCATCATCATATTTCTCCTATCAGGCAACAAAAACCTGAACGTGATCACCATCTTCATCATCTAGCACATCAACAACAAGCTGTGGCTCTCCTATAGGACTTTCTTCCAAAACTCTGAGAAGCTCATTCACAATAGTCTCATTCAGATTTGGAATATAATGTCCAAAGTTTCGTAATACCCATGCACCCAAGCCAAAAGGAAGAGGAAAGCCCAATGAAATATCTCTCTCTACCGAATCAGGGGAGCGCTTTATGGATACAAATAACCAATGAGAACGATGGCCTCCCGCTGCCAAAGCAACCACCAAAACCCCTAAAAATAATGGGAACCAGGCGCAATAAAACCAAAAATTAAATCCCGAAGCCTGCATGGCCCAATACATGATTAGACCGCCCAAGACGGTGAACCCTACACCAATCCACATGGGGATATACCAATAGCTTCGAACTCTTGACGCAACTTCATCCAACCCATCTAAAGGGTCAAATCTGGAATTTGGGGCTGCCTGTGCTCGATAAGGTGCCTCGTCCTCAATGGAATTGTCGTCCAAAGCTTCCAACAGATTCACCCCCTCTTCAGGTGTTATTTTTCCTTCTTCGATCATCTTCAGGATTTGTTTTCTTTCTTCTGATGACATGATTTTATTCCTTATTCAAGTGCCGAAAGGAGATTCTCGGCCTCTTCAGCTGTGATTTTTTTCTCCTGAAGCATTTTTAGGATTAACAGGCGTTCATCCCCGGAAACTGGCTCAGCGCTATTATTGCTATCAAATCGATGACTTACCATTCTCACTGCTCGTCGGGCTTGCCGCTCAGCTTTTTGGGCTTTGCGGCCCGCTTTACCCGCTTGATTCATTGCCTTACGTGTGGCAGCTTCGACTTTGTGAGAAATTTGATCAGCAAGATCAGTTGGAACTCCTGGCAAATCTGCACCGATAAATGGTAAACCAATATCGAAATCGGCAAGAGAATCCCACTCCCCAGATTGTGTTGTAACGAGCAAATCTCCACCGGCGGATAATGTCATTTTGGCGGAAGCAGACCCTAAAGTGATATGCTGCAGGTCTTGATCTTTATCGAAATCAGGGAGGTTTACATCCAAATTACCACTAGCAGAGAGGTTTAGTTCCACATCTGAATCTTGAGGCAGGCGGAGTAAAATATCGCTTCCTGCACTGAAGGAATATTCTGCTCCCTCTTTGGGCGTGATAAAGAGGACCGCATCGCCACCGATTTGAGCCTTCAGGTTCCCCTGAAGTTCGCGTAAATGTAAGTCGCCGCCAAGATTACCCAATTGCATGCTTCCACCAATATCCCGGATAGAGGCATCGCCACGCGTTCTCTCAACCTGGAAATCGCCCTTGCTGTGACGCAAAACAAGATCTCCTTTGATCTCACCCAATTTTACTGATCCTACATTGCGCAGGGCGAGGTCTCCTCCCATTGAGTCGATCTGCAGAAAACCAGAAAGGCTGCGAAGGCTGGCATCGTTTTTAATATTATAGATTTTAATTTGGGCGGCATTGGGAACTGAGAGGATCAGATCGTTATCACAAGAGAGGGTAAAAACTCCATCTTTATCCACAAGTTCAAGTTTCTTCCCGTTGGTTTTTGCTTTAATTTCGTTATTATCCCAACCAGTGAGTCGCAGATCGCCAGGAACATTATCAATGACGAGGGAGGGCGTTTTGCTTGTTGTTAGCGTTTCGAATTTCATATTATCCTTCCTCACCACCGAGAATGCTCATGGCTTCTTCGGCAGAAATTCGTCCAGCATCGAGGTCCTCAAGGGTGGTGCGGCGTTTTTCGCCTTTGATATCATCCATCATCAGATCGTCTTTACCGGGTTCATAACCCATTGCCCGAATGACTTCGTGCAATCGATTTCGGATCGTTGGGTATGAGAGCTTTAGTTCTGCTTCAACACGAGTGATCTTCCCTTCGCAACGGACAAAAACTTCGACAAATTCCATTTGCTCTCGAGAGAGGCTAGAGAAAGGGCCTGAGAAAAAACGCCCATCGATGGTTGTATTACAGGAGGAGCAATGCAGGCGCGTAACGACAAGTTCATCTTTGCAAACGGGACATTGCGTAAGTGCAGGATTCATAAGATATTCCTCATTTTTATTCGTTTTAGACAGCCTCAGGGGCTATCTCCCTTTCGACATGGGGTTTTTTCTCTGTAGTTTTTCGATGGAGCCAAAGAAAGCCAAAAGTAGCGAGCACTCCCACGATCCCGACTGCGTACCATAGTATACGCTGATCGGGGGCGTTATCCAAGACCATCCCAGCCAGGAGCGGCCCAAGCGCAAAAGGCACCGCACCGGAGATTCCAAAGATAGCCATATAGCGTCCGCGCATATCTTCCGGTGAGAAATGCGCAACCAAGGACTGCGCAACTGGAGCAACAAGCATCTCTCCAACGGTCAGGATCACCATGGCCATTGCAAAGAAAAGTGTGGTTGCAACAAAGCCGTACATAACAAAACCGATCGTATATAGAACCATTCCAGCTGCCATCATCAACATCGGCGGTTTATTTTCGATTTTACGCATAATCGGGAATTGGAACAAGACAACCATGAGTGCATTCAGACTGAGCAAGGCACCATATCTGGCCTCTGAAACACTAAATGTATCCCGCAGAAAAACACCGAGGGTGGTATTCAAGTTCATATAAACCAATCCCATTAAGATGCTTACGCCGATGAAAGCAAGGAATAGATAGTCACGGAAAACAAGGGCGTAGCCGCCAAAGGTCTGGGAGACATTTTCCTCTTCGGCACCTGGAGCTGTCTCTGGCTTGGTCTCAGGGATCAGAACAAATACCAGGGCGGCAACGATCAGGCTGATGACGGCATCCGTAATGAAAAGTAATAAGTAGGATCTTGCGGCAAGCAGACCGCCGATGGCGGGACCGATGGTGACGGAGAGATTAAATGCGACTCGCATAATCCCATAGCCCTGCGCCCGTTTCTTTTCTGGAAGTAAATCTGCCACCATTGCCTGACGTGCGGGGCCACCGATATCGATCACGCCAACAAGAGCCGCCAGCATGAAGAAAACTGTGATCGAGTTAACCAACCCCATCAGAACACTGCTCAAGGATGTTGCAATCAAGGCGAAAATGACGATTTGCTTACGTCCAAAACGATCAGTAAACGCGCCCCCCAGGATACTTCCGAATAAACTGGAAAGAGCGTATATTGCAAATAGGATCCCGACTTCCGTCATCCCAATCCCAAACTTGGCCGTGAGATATAAGGCAAAAAATGGGAAGAGCAAGGCTCCCCCCAAACGGTCAACAAAAGTAATCCCAACCAGCATCCAAAAAGTGCGGGGATATTCGTAATAAATGGATTTCCAGCGTTCTAATTGATTTTTAGTAACAACTCAGGCATCTAATCAGCTTGAACAGAGATGAAAGCGGGAAGGAAAGGGTTTCCAAGAAAAGCCAAACGTAATGCTTCCAGAATCGGCTGATCATTCTTACGAGCCGTTGAAAGATACCCACGGATTTTACAGAAAGATTGGGCACCCATATCCGTCCGAAAGCAGCCAGAAACTTTCTGTTTGACTTTCGTCATGCGGATATCCCGTTCAGCCAAATTGTTATCGAACGGCACCTTAAAATCGTGCATGAAAGCTAACACACCCGTTTGATGTTTTTTTAGCCTATCCAAAAGGTTCTTTGTTGGAGTCTGTTTTTTGCGACCTCGTTTCTTAACCTTTGGTTGATCATTTTCTGGTGGTGGCGCATTGGCTTGTAGTCCTTTTTCAATTATTCGAAGGTAGTGTTCCTCAAAACCCGCTTTCTTTTGCTCAGCTAACTTGGTTTGTTTACGATCTTTCGCAACGTCAACTTCTTTTTTGATCTCCAGGAGCAATTTCGCCATTTCTGGGGCCCAATCTTCTTCATATCGCTCTTCGATAAAAGCCAGACTGCGCAGATGGTGGGCATTGCACAAACCATGCTTGACGTTCTCGTATTTGAAATAGGAACTGTAATCGTCATGCACCGCAGTCCCTTTTCGATTAGGCATAATCCCAATAGCATCTAGCGCTTTGGAGCCCCGCTTCGGGTGGATCGCATAATGGGTTAATCGCTCAGTACTGCTGGAATGTAACCATTGTAGTTTTCCCGCAGTTCGAAGACCGGTTTCATCATGATGGGTTACATATTCATGCGCTGTCAAATGTGCTTTGATTTTCTCATTGACCAGGCTTACCTGTTGAGCCAACTTCAAACTCGACGAGATAATCGTTCCTTCGCTGACTTCTTGCCCATATAGATCGACCATGATCTCCGCTACCCGTTCAATCGACACAAAGTGATACTGATTGAAATACACCATTTGCGCTTTTATGCCTGGCCCATACTGAATCGGTTGCGTCACCATAGCTGGAAACTCAGCTTTGTTTTCCTGACCACATGCTGGGCAGGGTTTGATTTCTGCCTGATGCTCTGTGATCTCAACTTGTACAATGGGCAGATCTAATACTTGTCGACGCTCATGACCTTGAACTGCTACGCTCTCTAGTTCATGCTGACAGTATTGACACTGCCAAACCCGATGCACTTCCACTCGATCCGGGTTCTCTCTCATCTTCAATGTATATCCTTTGTGCCCAGATTGACCACCGCTTTTCTTGCCACTTGGCTTTCGCAAGCTACGAGTTCGTGGTTTCTTCAGACCATCGCTTGAGGGTGGCTTCCCACTGTTTTGGCTGTTCTTTGCTAATTGGTCTTCCAGTGCCTGCACCCGTTCTTGCAGTTTCTCAATGGTTTCTTGTTGCTTTTGGATCACTTCTACCCAGCTTGTTGCCTGATTGATAATCAACGCAACTATGGCGGCTTCGCCTTTGAGGTAGGCAGCATGGATTTCTTCTTGTCTGGGCAACTTTAGGGTTTCCATGCTCCAATTCTGACCGGTTTGCACGTTTTTGACAATGGTAAACTTCAACTCAGATTTAGACCTGAGTTGTTACGATTTTTAATCATATACCTATTCCAACGAGACGTTTATTGTTTGGTTGAAAATACCAGTTGCGTATCTTGCCGGATTGTTGGGCGAGTTTCTGGCCAAGGTAAATTAATATTGCGCCCATATACCTTCGGACTAAATTAATTTTTTTCTTCTTGCCAACCATGGTGGAAAGGCGATATTCCTGAGCAGCAGATTCAAGTTCTCGCTGTCGAGCAAGGCGGTATTCGTAATGATTATTTAATGTAGGAACCATTTCATTTCTCCTTACTTATTCCTATTTCTAAGAAACCATTTCAATTACATCAGCATTATACACATTATATTTAGCATGTCAAGGTTATTTATTAATTTTTTCAATTTTCTTATGTTTATATTAAGTTTTCGGTTTTATTCGTAAGAAATACAATTTTCCACAGAATAGGCTGTAAAAACTCTCTATGATCTACAAAAACATTTTTGAATTTAAAATAAGACCTTGACGCAGAACGCATGTTCGAGTATTATTTCATAGCACAAATGAGCGAAATTCGTTATGGAGGTGTTTTATGGTACGCAAATCTAAAGGACTTGGTGAGCGCCACAAAAAAATTCTGGCATTTTTGAAGACTTACCAGGAACGTACGGGTTACCCCCCCACAATTCGCGAAATCGGTGAGGATACTGGTATTTCGTCAACTTCAGTGGTTAATTATTATTTGGATCAATTGGAAAAGATGGGGAGGATCGAACGTCAACGGAAGATTTCACGCGGGGTTCAATTGGCGGGAGGCAGTCCTCTTGGAGAAATGTTCAAGATACCGGTAGCAGGTCGAATTGTTGCGGGCGAACCGATCCCGGTTCCAGCTTCTGACTTTAGCTATTTCGACGCCGAGACATCCATTGATATTGCGCGCTCGCTTCTTCCCAGTCCCGATAAAAGCGAAGGGCTTTTTGCCCTGGAGGTTGATGGCGATTCAATGATTGATGCGATGGTCAATGATGGCGATATTGTTGTTATGAAATCAACTGGTGGCATACAGCCAAATAATGGCGATATGGTTGCTGTTTGGCTCCCCGAACGCGATGAGACAACTTTGAAGTATTTCTACAAAGAAAAAGAAGGCTATAGACTTCAACCTGCCAACCCAACAATGGAAGCTATTCACGTAGACAAGGATGAAGCCCTGGAGATAAAAGGCAAAGTTGTCATGGTTATCCGCCAAATTGAGAAAACTGTAATTTAGTGAATTTGGCAATAAACTAAATAGAAAAAGCGGCTCTTGATAGAGCCGCTTTTTGTTTAAACTTTGGTTGAAAAACTATGCCAGCTCGACGGTTGCGCCAGCGGCTTCCAGTTTTTCTTTGGCGTCGGCAGCAGCATCTTTGCCAACCTGGGTCAGAATCTTGGAACCAGCGGCTTCGGCCAATTCTTTGGATTCTTTGAGACCAAGGCTGGTCAATTGACGAATAGCTTTGATAACATCAATTTTCTTGGGACCAGCATCTTTGATGACAACATCAAATTCAGTCTTTTCTTCAGCAGCTTCAACAACCGGAGCAGCGCCTGCGGCAGCAACAGCGACCGGTGCAGCGGCAGAAACGCCCCATTTTTCTTCCAATAATGTAACCAACTCAGCGGCTTCGAGAACGCTCAGCGTGCTCAGTTCGTCAACAATTTTTTCGAGATTTGTAGCCATATAAAACTCCTTACTATTCTATAAAATAGTGATTTAAATAGTTTCTTCCGCTAAGCAGCGGCTGGATTATCAGAATATGCTTTGAGGACTGCTGCCAACCCACGAGCAGGTTCCGCAACTGTACGTACAAGCTTGCTGGCCGGAGCCTGCAAGACACCCAGTAATTGGGCTCGTAAAACGGCCAGGGGGGGCAGTTTCGCAAGAGCAGAAACTTGCTCAGGGCTGAGTATCTCAGATCCCAAGTAGCCGCCTTTGAATTTGAACGCTTCAACTTCTTTTGCCATTTCAGACAAGGCTTTTGCTATTGATGCTACATCTTCAAATGCGAAACCGATCGCGGTGCTATTATCAAGATAGCCATCCGGGACATCAAAATCATTGGCTTTGAGTGCCAATTTAGCCAATCGGTTTTTAACCACATGAAACTCACCACCAGCCTCACGGATTTTAAAGCGAGCTTCTTCCATATCTTTTACAGACGCGCCTTTATATTCCATCAGGATCAGGGCCTGGCATTGACTCATCCATTCTTTATATTGAGCCAATACTTCTTCTTTGCGTTGCTTTGTTAGTGCCAAAGGTAACCTCCTTTCATAAAAAGTCTTTGCCTATCAACATCCACAGGCAAAGACTTTCTTCTCTCAAGGGAGATCCCCCGGAATGGGGGAGAACTTTCGTTCAGTCCTCGTCTGGGCAGGGAATTAAGCTCTGTTGAAGGAGCACCTGCTTTCTTCGGCGAAGTGATAGGTTTTTCGTAGGCGATAGAGTAAAACTTACTCCGTTGCTTCTAAGGATTGGGCCTGATAGGCATCAACTTTCACGCCGGGTCCCATCGTCGAGGCGACGGTTACCCGCTGAATATAGTTACCTTTTGCAGCGGCAGGTCTTGACTTGACGATCGCATTCATCAAAGACGTGAAATTATCAAGTAATTTTTCTGCGCCAAAAGAGGTTTTGCCAATCGGGACATGGATATTTGCGGTCTTATCAAGGCGATATTCCACACGTCCGGCTTTTGATTCTTCAATAACACGCGGCAGATCTTCGGCGTTGACAACTGTTCCGGCTTTAGGATTTGGCATCAAACCACGCGGGCCTAGAACACGTCCCAGGCGGCCAGCCTTCCCCATCATATCAGGGGTTGAGATCGCGACATCAAAATCGGTCCAACCATCCTGGATTTTCTTCATCGCTTCATCATCATCTGCAACGAAATCTGCGCCAGCATCACGGGCAATTGTAGCGCCTTCGCCAGATGCGAAGACCAATACGCGAACGGTCTTCCCCAGGCCATGAGGCAGGTTGACTACATCACGCACCTGCTGGTCAGCTTTACGGGGGTCTAGTCCCATACGCACATGAACCTCAACGGTTGAATCAAAACTTGTGGTCGAGGTTTCTACCGCCAGTTTCATTGCATCGCTGGGAGTGTAGAAGTTATCTCGATCTACTTTGGCCGCTGCGGCCCGGTATTTTTTTCCATGCTTTGCCATAATACTCCTCCGTGGTACAAGCGGGCTTTGGCTAAAAAGCCTTTTGCCCTCCCACCAGTTATTAGTCTACTACAATAATGCCCATACTGCGGGCAGTGCCCTCAATTTGCAACATCGCGCCTTCGATGTTGATCGCGTTCAGGTCTTTCATCTTGGTTTCTGCAATTTCGCGTACTTGTGCGCGTTTCACAGTTCCAACTTTTTCGCGATTCGGCTCACCAGAGCCTTTTTCAACACCGGCTGCTTTACGCAAAAGCTCCGCTGCAGGAGGGGTCTTTAAGATAAAGGTGAAAGACCCATCAGTGAAAACGGTGATCTCAGCAGGGAGAATTTCTCCCGGGCGGCTGGATGTGCGAGCATTATATTCTTTGCAAAATGCCATGATGTTGACACCATGACCAGCCAAGGCGGGGCCGATCGGAGGCGCCGGATTGGCTTTGCCTGCTTCAATCTGTAACCGTACAATTGCTTTGAATTTCTTTGCCATTTTTACTCCTCTGTGGTTTTGACGGACATTTGATAACGTCCTCCCACTTTTTTATCCAGCAAGCTAAATGCCTGCCGGGGGTTGATATTTATGCTTTTTCTACCTGTAAAAAGTCAAGCTCAACGGGGGTCTCACGACCAAAGAAGCTGACCATAACACGTACCTTTGTGCGTTCCATGTCGATATCTGCGACAACCCCACGAAAATCGTTGAAGGGTCCGTCAACAATGCGGACACGCTCGCCAACCTTGAAGGCAACATTGACCATCGGGGAATCGGATTCCATGCGCTTGATGATCTGGGCCACTTCTTCCGGGCGCAAGGGCGTGGGGAGATTACCCATGCCAACAAAACCAGTCACTCCCGGGGTGTTGCGAACAACAAACCAGGATTCTTCGGTCAGGATCAAATTGACCAGAACGTATCCGGGAAAGATATGGCGTTCTACAGTGCGTCGTTTGCCATCTTTGACTTCAACTTCTTCCTGCGTTGGGATGATGACATCAAAAATCATGTCTCGCATCCCCATTGATTCGATACGCTGCTCAAGATTATGGCGAACTTTCTTCTCATAACCTGAGTAACAATGGACCACAAACCAATCGGTTGGATCCTCTTCGTCAGGAGGGATTTCTTCAGATTCGGAGGATATCTCTTGTTCAGAAGCAAGCCCCTCATCCGTGGGCGGTTCGACAATGTCGCTTAAAGGGGAAACCGCTGATGAGTTTTCCAACTCTTCAGCTTTCTCTTTTTCGTCGACCACCTCGTCGAAGTTTTCTTCTGGATTCTGAACGTCCATGAAAGACCTCTATTCCAAAATACTAGATACCAAGCAGAAAATTCATTAAACGACTGGAAAGACCACTCACCAGGCTAAGGAAAGCACCTGTGAAGATCATTGTAATAATCACGATAACGGTCAGATTCATCGCTTCCTCGCGTGAGGGCCATGAAACTTTTCGAAGTTCTCCAGTAGTTTCGCGAGCGTACCGTTGGATAAAATTTTGCTTTTTGCTTGTTTTTTTCTTTGTAGCCAAAAGCTTCTCCTTCTTTCTAGTGACGGATAAAACGCCGCCTCATACTCTTTTTTTCTGAGAGGACGGCGTTATTAGACAGGCCAGGCAGGAATCGAACCCACAACCTACGGTTTTGGAGACCGTTGCTCTGCCAAATTGAGCTACTGGCCTATAGGTGTCAGTGTCACTTACCAGATCGTACGCGACACTGACACTGGTTATTTCGTTTCGCGGTGCAACGTGTGCTTGCGGCAGCGTGAGCAGAATTTCTTCAGCTCGATGCGACCAGGATCGTTGCGGCGGTTTTTCTCAGTTGTATAGTTTCGCTCTTTGCACTCATCACAAGCCAGCGTGACAACAGGGCGAACGCCTCTTTTTCCAGACATATCTTTTCACTAATACAATCTTTTTACAGATCGTCCTTCTATAATTAAAGTAGTTTGGTGATCACACCAGCGCCGACGGTCAGACCGCCTTCACGGATG
>NZ_CEYOSI010000106.1:0-10977 GCF_982879505.1 Candidatus Desulfolinea nitratireducens | reverse complement strand
CTGATAAAGCCCGCAACAACCTCCCTTCTGGCGTGCTACCCATTAAATGGGATGGTCGCAGCGCCGAGGGTTGGGGACATTTAATCGAAGAGACTGATGCTGTCATCAATCTGGCCGGTGAGAGCATTGCCGGAGATACTCTGCCAGCTATCATTACTAGTCGCTGGAATGATGAAAACAAGAATCGCATCAGAACCAGCCGCCTGAATGCCGGGCGAGCACTCGTTTCTGCGATCAAAAATTCAAAAAAGAAGCCCAAAGTTTTCATCCAGGCTTCGGCAGTCGGTTATTATGGCCCACGCGGGGATGAAGAGATCACAGAGAATGCACCTGCCGGAACAGATTTTCTCGCCGAAACCTGCCATGTCTGGGAAGACTCAACCGCTGAAATAGAGGGGTTGGGCATCCGCCGTGCGGTTATTCGGACAGGATTGGTGCTCGCGCCACAAGGGGGGATTCTCCCTATGATCCTGCTCCCATTCCGTCTCTTTGCGGGTGGACCTTTGGGGAGCGGAGAGCAGTATGTTCCGTGGATCCATCTTGAAGACGAAGTGAATGCCATTCGTTTCCTGCTCAATGCTGAAGGTGCGCGGGGCGCATATACCTTATCGGCACCGCATCCTGTCAAACAACGGGAGCTGGCCAAAATTGCCGGGCGTCTCCTGCATCGCCCCAGCTTCATTCCCGCCCCTGCTTTTGCCCTCCAATTGGCTTTGGGAGAAAAATCCACACTTGTCCTGGATGGTCAAAGGGCAGTGCCCGAAAGGCTTGTAAAGGCGGGTTTCCAGTATAAATACGAAAAATTAGAATCTGCGTTGAAAGATTTGATATAGGGAAAACTATGAGGGTATCAACTCGTAATACTTTTATTAAGCGCAAATGGACTTGTCAACCAAATAAGTTGCAAGCCAACACAAATTACCTAGAACCTAAAAACATATCATACAAAAGGAGAAAATAATGACCACGAATAAAAACACATCCAACGAGACTAAATTCAGAGGTCTCCGCCGCTTCAATCTGATCATGGGCTTTTTGCACTTGCTTCAAGGTGTCTTCATGTGGATCGTCAGCAATGACACTGTTTATCCCATCTTCACCAACTACTTGAGCTTTGATACCAGCACCTTCTCGCTCAACCCGGTTGCCAAGCTCTTTTATGAATTGCCCTTAGGCCCCTCTGTAGCGATCTTCTTACTGCTTTCTGCGATTGCACATTTTTACCTTGCATCTGCAGGTTATGAAAACTACATAAACAACCTAAAACAGGGCAAGAACCCTGTCCGCTTTTATGAATATGCGCTAAGCTCATCCTTAATGATCGTCCTGATCGGTATGTTAGCGGGTGTTTGGGATTTAGGTGCAATTATTCTCATGTTTGGGCTGAATGCGATGATGAACCTGTTGGGTTTACTGATGGAAAGTCTCAACCAAGATCGCAAGAAACTCGACTGGTCTCCTTTCACTTTCGGCTCAATTGCAGGGATAATCCCGTGGTTGGTGATTTTCATCTACTTTTTTGGCTCCATCGCATCAGGTGGGGAAGCCAAGCCGCCAGCCTTTGTTTATGCCATAATCCCAACTCTGTTTGTGTTCTTCAATACCTTTGCAGTCAATATGTGGCTTCAATACAAAAAAATAGGTCCTTGGAAAGACTATCTATATGGCGAACGCGCCTTCATTGTGCTTAGTCTAGTTGCCAAGACGGTTTTAGCATGGATGATTTTTGCTGGAACTTTAGCACCCGTCTAGGATATAAAAAATGAACACCTTTATTGTTACTGACAGCACCTGTGATCTGCATGCTGAAACCATCTCTCGGTACGGGATCGAGGTCATACCATTGCATATCAATATGGGCAGCGAAACCTTTTTCGATGGTGTCAATATCACCAAAGAAGAGTTTTACCGCCGTCTACCAGATTATGACCCTTCTCCCAGCACTGCTGCGCCTGGAGCGGAACTTTTTATTCAGCGTTTTCAAGCCTTGGCGGATAAGGGTGCGGAAGCTATTCTTTCCATTCATATTTCCGAATCGCTAAGCGCAACCATCAACTCAGCGCGACTGGCAGCAAAGGAATTCACAAAAATCCCCGTTACAGTCCTGGATTCAACCCAACTCAGCTTGGGAATGGGATTTCTCGTAGAAAGAGCTGCCCAAATGGCAGAAGCGGGCAAAAAAGCAGAAGAGATCGTTAGCAAAACACGCGAGATCATGCCCCGCACCTATGTCTTTGCCGCGCTGGATACCCTTGAATATCTGCGTCGCAGCGGACGGATGCACATCGCCGTGGCACGCTTTGGTGAATTATTACGGTTGAAACCTCTTGTATTCATGAATGGCGGAAAGCCGGACGCCCATCGCGTTCGCACCCGTCAAAAAGCGATGGATCGCCTCTTTGCATGGCTGAATGAGCTTGGCCCCTTTGAGCAATTGGCTATTGTCCACGCTGGTGTACAAGAACGTGCAGAGGCGTTGCGAGAAGAAGCGCGCAAATATTTCCCGGATAGAGAGATCATCATTCAGCAAATTACGCCCGTTCTAGGCACAAATTTGGGCATAGGCGCGGTAGGTTTTGCTGGTATTGCAAAAGAGAGATAAGCTGTGCGTATTTGGGATATTTCCCCCGGCTATTTGAACCGCGCCAGTCTGCTGGGAGAACATCGAGAGCTGCATGGACTTGCATCCATTCACATTAACCAGAAAAAAGGGTATTCTCGGCATCCTAAAACCATGCGCTGGAAGCATTATTTACCGGCATTAGCAATGCGACACGAACTTCTCGTTGCAGAAATGCAACTCCGAGGCTATCAGCATCACTCCCCGATTCCCCTCGAAGCGGGCACAGAAAAATGGCCAGATTATCTTGATGCGCCTGCCATGCAAATCGAAATACTGCGAGGAAAATATATCGCTAAAGAGTCTGGGCGCATTCCACTTCCGCGCACTTTGCAAGAGCTTTGGGAGCATCATCGTTTCTCGGTTATGGCACGAGATATTGGAAAATATCGTCTTTATGAAAGAAAATCGCCCAATTTCGAGTTTGATGAATTCTTAAACGAGATATACGAAACAATACGGAGAAAACCACGCCAGAGCGATGTAGAAAACACTATTGAAGAAATGTGGCAATGCCTAAAGCTGAATTCAAATGTTGAACTCAGCACAAAAAACAAATTTCAAAAATTGCAGCAAATAGCAAAAGAAGAAGATAACAAAAAACTACTACACACAACAGCTCTAACTGAACTTTCTCTTTGGCTCCACGAGAGTCATCAAGATATGCAGAATCGTTACTCGGCTTAGGCTTAGCTTAGCTTAGCGAAAATGAATTTTCTGCTGAGATAAAAAGTCCGTTTCAAACGGACTTCCTGTATAAGCAAAGATTTCAATCTCGCTTCAATCTCGCGGATGTAATTTTTACCACCCAAAAGGAAACACACGATGCTCCACCGGCTTCACAAACAACAAACCATACCAACCCCACTCGATGAAGTCTGGGCTTATTTCGCAACGCCCCACAATCTCAACGAGATGACACCTCCTGATATGAAATTTGAAACCCTGCATGGCGGGGATGAAAAAATGTTCCAGGGACAACTAATTGAATATCGTGTCAGCTTCATGCCCCTCATCAAGTCGCGCTGGCTCACAGAAATTGCCCACGTCGAAGAGAAATCCTACTTTGTAGATGAGCAGCGCATCGGTCCCTATCGCTTCTGGTATCACGAACATCGTTTTGAAGCAGTCGAAACCGGCACGCAGATCACCGATCAAATCACGTATCAACTCCCCTTCGGCATTCTTGGCGATATTGTCCATGCCGTTTGGATAAAACATACATTGAACGCAATTTTTGACTATAGACAGAAAAAAGTGACCGAGCTTTTCGGCTCAAACTGACCCAATAGGTATCAGCCAAAGCATGTCTTTGCGAGGAGCTTTTGCGACGCGGCAATCTCCCGCACAAAAGGAGATTGCTCACCTGTACTTGTCACCGCAGGTGCAAGTGTCACCCCGAAAAAACATCGGGGTTCGCAAAGACATAAATTTATATATTTTTCCACAATAAAGGAGTTCTCATGTTTCTCAACATTCTTCAGATCATAGGCGTCATCGGAACGATCCTGACAGGCTTATTCTCCCTGCTCGCCCCGACCAAGATCGAAGGCTTCACGGGCATCAAACCCATTGGCGGGCGCGGTATTACCGAAATTCGCTCCATTTTTGGCGCATTATTCATTGGCCTGGGTGGTGCAGCCTTTTTGCTTGATACAACCGTTGCCTACCCAATGCTCGGCATCATGTATCTTGCAATAGCCGCAGTCCGCGCCATTTCCATGTTTACCGACAAATCGGTCGAACAATCCAATATTATTAGTCTCGTCGTTGAAATTATCTTCGGCGTAATCCTGGTGCTCTAATGAAAACAGCAAAAACGATTTCCTTTCTCGGCATCCTCGCCATGACAGCCGTTCTCATCTATGGTTTTACCATCGGTGATTTCGCAGGCGAAGGCAGTCAACTCCTATCCATGTCCTGGGGGATTGTCTCCCTGGTAGATCTCTACACAGGCTTCATTCTCTTTTCTTTATGGATCTTCTACAGAGAAGAAAAACTGTATGTAGCCATTCTCTGGACCATCGCCATGATGACCCTCGGCTTCTTCGCAGGCAGCTTGTACGCCTTTCTCAACCTGCAAAAAAGCAAAGGTGACTGGATCCATTTCTGGCTGGGAAAACATGCCAAATAGATTTTCTGAACTGCTGGATGAGTTCCGCTCCGTGCTTGGGGGCCGTCTAATTGACGCCATCCTGCCCCCCTTGTTTTTTCTGATCGCCAATGCCATTTGGGGACTTCAAGTTGCCATGTGGACAGCATTAGGATTAAGCATCATTCTCGGCATTCGACGCATCAAACGGGACGAATCCCTGACCTATGGCTTGCTCGGCGCTTTCAGCGTCTTACTGGCAATTGGCTTGGTCACATTGCTCGGACGTGCCGAAAGCTTTTTCCTCCCCGGCCTCATCAGCGGCGGCCTGACAGTGGGCTTATGCCTTATCAGCCTCCTCATTAATCGCCCGCTCACCGCCTGGAGCAGCTTCATCTCCCGCCGTTGGACATTATCGTGGTACTGGCATCCCCGTATCCGCCCAGCCTATACCGAAACGACCTTACTCTGGACACTATTCTTCGGGTTAAAGTTCTGGTGGCAAGTTGCCCTATATCAAGGCGGAGATGCTGAAAATCTGGCCTGGGTACAAACCCTGACCGGATGGCCCGCCCTACTTATCCTGCTTGTGATAACCTATCTCTACGGCACATGGCGTTTACGTAATCTGCAAGGCCCCAGCATTGAAGAATTCGACAAAAAAATCCCCGCGCCCTGGCAAGGCCAGAAACGTGGATTTTGAAAAACCAGGAGGACCTACCTGGTCTCCGCAATTGAAAAGAGAAAATATGAGAGCCTGGCTCAAAAGAATTTCCCTCGGTTTCATCATCATTCTAGCGCTGGCCATCATTGGCTTTGTCTGGTGGGGATACACGCCCCTGAAAGCGATGCCAGAATCACAGACAGCCCTTGAAAGCGATAATGATGTCCTCGTCATTGCAAAAAAATGGATGGTATTCAGCCCGATCAACACCTCAACAAAAACGGGTATCATCATCTATCCGGGCGGGCACGTTGATCCGCGCGCCTACGCGCCCCTGGCGAAAGAAATTGCACGAAATGGCTATCTTGTTATTCTGCCGCCAATGCCGCTTAATTTAGCCGTCTTTGATATCAATGTGGCTGATGAAATTATAGAGGCAAGCCCAGAAATTGAGACATGGTTTATCGGCGGACATTCGCTCGGCGGCGCGATGGCAGCCGAATATGTCGCCGCAAACCCTGAGAAGATAAATGGCTTGATGCTTTGGGCATCCTTCTCCGCAGAAAGTACCGACCTGAGCCAAGTCCATGGGCTGGATGTTTTATCCATATACGGGACAAAGGACGGGGAGGTGGAGGGAATCCGTGCATCAAGAGGGCGCCTGCCTGCAGATACCGTCTGGATCGAAATCGATGGTGGCAACCACGCCCAATTTGGCTGGTACGGAACCCAGCCTGGCGATGGTGTTGCGACCATCTCGCGTGAAGAACAGCAAGCCTGGATATTGAAAGAAACAATCGCATTTATTGAAACGAAAGGAAAATAAAAATGAACGAAACTGAAAAAAAATACCTGATTGCAAGTATTGTAGAAGTACTAATTGCTATTGGGATCGCCTTTGCAGGCAACCAATACAGTGTGAAAGTTGGCAATTTACCCCTCTTAGGCATTTTGGTTGCCTGGGCATTTCTGGTCAATTGGATAGCATTTATCCCTGCCTATAAAAATCAGACCGAAAAGTTTTTCGACCTGACAGGCAGCATCACCTACATCACTACCATATTGCTTGCCTTTTTCCTCAATCCTGAAGCACGAGATGCGCGCTCCTTCTTGATCTTGGGTGTGGTCTTGGCATGGGCGTTCCGCTTGGGGACATTCCTCTTTAGCCGCATCCAAAAAGACGGTAAGGATGGACGCTTTGATGAGATCAAACCCTCTTTTGTGCGCTTTCTACATGTCTGGACTCTACAAGGTTTGTGGGTCGCATTCACGGTCCTTGCCGCATTAATGGCAGTGACCAGCACCACACATAAACCATTAGGCGCCTGGGGATTGGTCGGCGGATTGATCTGGCTGTTCGGTTTTAGGATCGAAGTCGTTGCAGATTCGCAGAAGAACACTTTCCGCAACAATCCTGCCAACAAAGGGAAATTTATCAATAGCGGTTTATGGGCACGCTCACGCCATCCAAATTATTTTGGTGAGATCATGCTTTGGGTGGGTGTGATGCTGATTGCTGTTCCCGTTCTACAAAGTTGGCAATGGATTGCGCTGATTTCCCCGATCTTCGTGACTCTTTTACTTACCAAAGTCAGCGGTGTGCCGATGCTCGAGGCGCGTGCCGATGAAAAATGGGGCGGGCAGGAAGATTATGAGCAGTATAAAAAGAATACACCGGTTTTGATTCCAAGGCTCTAAAGCTAAGAAAGAGTAAATATCACGATAATCATATCGAGAACAAGGAAAAAGATGAAAGAACAATTCAACAATCAAAATTACATCACTATTGAAACTTTCCGCAAAAGTGGCATTGGAGTCAGGACACCTGTCTGGTTTGCAAAAGACGAGAATGCTTTTTATGTCTGGACAGAAGCCAATTCAGGCAAAGCGAAACGCATCCGCCGAGATGGGGCAGTTAAAATCGCTCCCTCTACAGCAAGAGGCGAACCTGTTGGTGAATGGGTCGGTGCGCAAGCAACAGCTGATTCTTCACCTGAAGCTCTGGCCCACAATATCAAGCTAATGAAGAAAAAATATGGTCTTGCGTTTTTAGGCTTTCGGTTAATGGGCAAATTGCGTAAAGCAAATTATACAGCGATCAAAATCGAACTCGGTAATTAATAAGTGAATACTTTTAATTACGAATTCACCGTAAATGCATCTCTCGAAGATGTTTCTGCCTTTCATCAGGATACGAGTGCCCTTAAGAAACTCAATCCACCGCCAATTATTGTGCAGTTACATCAGGTTGATCCAATGGCAGAGGCCTCTGTCTCCGAATTCACACTTTGGATGGGACCAATTCCTATCCGCTGGCGTGCCATTCATAGTAATGTAGGTGTCAATGGATTCACGGATACACAAGATAAGGGTCCAATGGAATATTGGAAACATACACATTCTTTTGAACATATTGAGGAGCAGAAAACCCGTATTCGTGAAACAATAGAATACGCGCACCCCAAAGGACTGGGGAGCATATTTACCCGTTTACTTTTCGGAAGATACGGTCTTACACTCCTATTTGCCTACCGCAAATGGGCGACAATTCACAATCTCGGAGGATAGAAATGAAAAATATTAGTCGACAAATTTCAGTCATCTTGACAACCTTATTAACCCTGACGATCAATGGGCTTGCTAATGCCCTCCCTCTCAATGGACTGACCACTGGTGAGATCTCAGACAGTTTTGAAACCTATTTTGTACCTGCGGGATATGTTTTTTCGATCTGGGGTTTGATCTATATTGGATTGATCGCTTTCTCAATCTACCAGGCTTTGCCGACACAGCGTGAGAATCCGCGTTTAGTGCGCATTGGTTGGTGGGTTGTGCTAGGCAACCTGGCCAACGCTGCCTGGATATTTTTCTGGCATTATCAAATCTTCGCCCTCACCGTGGTAGCAATGCTGACATTATTGGTTTCGCTTCTCCTCACCTATATGGGACTGCGAAGTGAGGAAAACAACGTCACATCAGCGGAACGTTGGCTTGCGCGATTACCCTTCAGCATATATCTCGGCTGGATCTCAGTTGCCACGATCGCGAATATCAGCGATGTACTTTACTTTTTCGGGTGGGGCCAGTTTGGCATCAGTGCTGAAATCTGGATGGTCATCATTTTGATCGTAGTGACAGGATTGGCCTGGGCAATGAGCCTAAGAGAAAAAGATGTCGCTTATTTAGCGGTACTCCTTTGGGCGTTGGCGGGGATCGGCAACAAATTCCCAGAGAGTGGATTTGTTACCACGGCAATTTGGTCTGCATTTGGCCTTGTCGTGGTCGCATTTCTGTTGGCTGGAATGCCGCAGAAAAAAAGTATCTAACTTTCAAGCAGACGTGGAGGGACTTAATGTCCAATATAGAAAATAAAGTGGTTGTTATCACTGGCTCTACGCGTGGATTTGGGTATGCCATTGCTGATGAATTGCTAAATAACGGCGCGCGCGTCGTAATTAGCGGTAGAAGCCAGAATTCAGTAGAGCGTGCATTAAACGATCTGCAAGCCGATGCCGAGTACGTCGCGGGCATTCCCTGTGATGTGTCTGACGAAGATCAAGTCCATGCGTTGGCAAAAAAAACCATTGAAAAGTTTGGTCAGATTGATATCTGGATCAATAATGCCGGTTTCGCAACTGGCAGCGGAAATGTGCTCGATTTCCCCCCGCAAGATGCCGTCGATACCTTTATGACCAACGACCTCGGCGCTTTCCACGGAACACAAGCCGCGTTAAATCATATGCTTCCACGGGGCACGGGGACGTTGGTCAACATCTATGGCGCGGGCAGTTTTCTGAAACCCGCAACCCCGATGGGGATTTATGGGATGACAAAGGCCTGGCTGACTTCGTATACGCGCACATTAGCGAAAGAAATCAAAGGGAAGGGTGTCCAGATCGTCGGGTTCAGCCCTGGCATGATGTTAACTGATATGTTAACCAGCCCAACTATGATCGGGGACTCTCCTACAAATGATAAAACCTACAGCTTTGTGCTACGGATGCTGGCCAAGCCGCCGCAAATCGCTGCCGAAAAGCTGGTGAGCCTTCTCGCTAAGAATAAAAAACACTTCATTGAATATCGAACAATAAAAAAGTGGACCCCGATTCTGGGCTTGCTAGGAATTCTCTGGGAGAATATCACCAATACCGGGGAAAGACCTGAGTTTAAGAGAAAGTTTAAAGGGAGCTATAAGAAATAAGCAGAGTGATTGGCAGATCAAGTCAATAAACAGAACGATATAAACCTTGAATCTTTATCGTTCCATCTGAATCAAAGGGAAGTCCCTTGGTTCATGGATCAATGCTTGGGCAACTGCAGATTCTTCTCCTGATGCACTAAAACATGTAAAAAAGTTACTGGAAAAGAAATATGGCGCTGCTTACAGAGTCTTCCATATATCAAGTAAAGAACGCAAAGTAAAATACGCTTCCAATAAAATACAACTGGATAAATAACTATGGCAAAAATTGAAATTAATATCCCCGCCCCCGATTTTACGCTGGTGGATTTTACGGGTCGCTCTGTGACCCTGTCTGACTACCGTAAAAAAAGCAATCTCCTGCTCGTTTTTAATCGTGGCTTTGTTTGACCATTCTGCCGCGCGCATATGGCGCAGTTGCGCCAGGACTATGCAAAATTCGAGCAGGTCAACACCACGATTTTGGTTGTTGGCCCGGAAAATGAACAAGCCTTTGCCAACTATTGGGAAAATAATGACCTGCCATTTATTGGGCTACCTGATCCTAAACATAGCGTTCTCAAAAGCTATGGGCAGCAGATCAAAATATTCAAATGGGGGAGGATGCCCGCACAGGCCATCATCGACAAAAAAGGCGTTGTTCGCTATATCCACTATGGGCATTCAATGAGTGATATTCCAAAAAACGATGATCTTCTTGAAATTTTGAAGGAAATCAATACCAGCAACTATTGATGTTCACTTAAATTGGTTAATTTTCTCTACCTAAAACGTCCCGCAGGTTCCCGTGATTCAGATTTTATAGCAACAAAAACCTGCGGGACGCTCATAACCTGTTTATCTGAATATCAATAACAAGGTTCAAAAAAGGCCTTGCGAATGTTCGCAAAGCCTTTTTTTCGCTATGTGGCGAGGGCACTCTCCAGATCACCTTTCCCCCGGAACTGGGCTGTGAATATTGCCATTGCGAGGAGGGTGTAGCCCGACATGGCAATCCCCTCTCTAATTTGAGATTGCCGCGCTGCCTTTGGCAGCGGGCAATGACTTACCTTGATTTATCTGCAGGAAGATTGGATACCTGTTTCGCTCTTTAAACGAGAGCCCTCTTCAATTCCGCTACAAATTTTCTTGCCGCATCCACAGGTTGATCTGCCTGTCCAACAGCCTTGATCAGCGCTGAACCTACGATCACCCCGTCAGCAATTTCACCAACAACAGCAGCCTGATCAGGAGTGGATATTCCAAACCCGACCGCCAGAGGTTTCTCTGTTTGAGAACGCACACGAGACAGAAATTCAGCCAATTCAACAGGCAAAGCATCGCGTTCACCTGTGATCCCCAATACCGAAACCAAATAGACAAATCCGCTACTAAGCTCTGTAACAAACTGGATACGTTCA
>NZ_CEYOSI010000105.1:10312-10994 GCF_982879505.1 Candidatus Desulfolinea nitratireducens | reverse complement strand
TTGCTGTGGCTGAAAGGCTAAAGAAAAATATTCATAGCGTTGATGCTGACACTCAGACATTGAAGGTTAACGCATTGGCGGCGAGATTTAGTTTTTTCTGCCTTGCAAAAAATCTTTTACATGCTCTGCCGGATCCGTATCCAGCAATGGAAAATCTAAATTCGCTCGGAGAAACATTTGACTCGTCATCAGCGGGCCGATCAAGGCGTTCAGGCTGGTGATCGGGGATTCTTTTTTCAGAACACCTCCTGACTGATATTTTTGAATGATTATTGCAACGGATTGGATATTTGCCCAGAGAATATTGAGCGCCCCCTTAAGCTCCGGGTGACGTGGCAACTCGGTAAGAATAGTTGGGATGATCTCCCCATGTTGCCTGTTAGTCTCCTTATAGGCTGCTGTGATTTCATACAAATCAGCTTCGAGATCCCCCGTGTAAACGAGCCTGTTCAGGGGGGTATCGGATAGTTGATGATTAATCGCGTTTTCGAATAGTTCTGCTTTGCTGCCATACTTGCGGAAAAGAGTGGCTTCATTGACGCCAGCGATTTCCGCGATCTCTTTGGTCGTGGCACCTTCGTAGCCGCGTGAGACTAACATCTCGATCACGGTTTTGAAAATTTTGCTTTCATCAATCACCTTAGGCATATTACGCTCCTGATAAGGGATTGTAACATAAGCA
>NZ_CEYOSI010000105.1:0-10302 GCF_982879505.1 Candidatus Desulfolinea nitratireducens | reverse complement strand
TGACTTGCAATAAGAGTTTGAGTATACTAATTGCAAGTAATAACACGCAATAAAGCTTGCAGGAGTAACCTTGTGACAAAGAATGATACGAATTCCAAAAATAGCGATGATTTTATGCAAGGCCTCGGTGCAAATGAGAGCGCACTTCTTGAGCGTATCCCCATGATCCCTCTCAGAAAACTTGCCGCAGGGATGGTGCGTGCAAAGATGCGGGTTCAGTTTACGGGATGGCTGCAATATCTGCTGCCGGTGATATTCATCCTGATACTCGCCCTGCTCGCAGGCGTATCGCGCCTGTTCAAGATCAATTTTCTGGCCCAAATCTTCTCAGTGCTTGGAAGCTTGCTCTTCATCGCCGCCCTCTTTGACTTGGTGACTGTAAAATTTAATCTGCGCTTCTCTGAACGCTTGCCCAAACGGAACGATGCTCTCGACCTCTTCGACCTGATGCGCGCCAGACATTCCTGCCGTTCCTTCCAGACTCGTAAGCTGACCGAAGCTGACCACGCCGAGTTGATGGACTCCATCCAATGCCACCTTGCCGAACCCAGGATCGGCGAAGCCCCGATCCGCTTTGAATATATCGCCGCCCCGTTAACCGTCTGGCCCCCTGTCAATGCGACCGAGTTCCTCGTTGCCATCGCGCCGAAAGAATACGACCGCCTCTCCGTGATCGATGTTGGCAGGAGCCTGCAAAAAGTCGTTTTGGATGTGACCCGCATGGGACTCGGCACCTGCTGGATCGGTCCCGGCGCAGATCATGCAAGCATCATGCAAAACCTGGGCGAACGCTTTGATTCCGAAAAAGATCACATTGTCTGTGTTTGTGCTGTCGGATATAAGTCGAACTACATCCCCTTATTTATTCGCATTTTCAATTCTCGACTTAGCAACAGTCGTTTGCCGCAATCTGAACTCTTTTTCGCAGATGCGGATTTTATCCAGCCCCTCGACGTGGATGCCCCCCCCTCCAATCATTACGGTCGCAATTACGAGATTTGCCAATGGGCACCCTCCTCCTATAATGGACAAACCACTCGCTGCGCCGCCGTGACCGACGAAAAGGGTGCTATAAAATCCTTCGATTTCTACGCCGCTACCGCCTCCCAATATTATGCCCCCGTTGCCCTCGGGATTTGGGCTGCGAACTGGGAAATGGGCTGCGATGCCCTCGGTATTCAAGGACATTTTGCCGTGCGCCCGACAGAAAAAGAAGCAACCTTACCGAGATATGATCTGAGTTGGGTGGCAGAGGAAAAGTGATGGCATATAATTTGCCTGCATCAAAAAACGCCTTCCAGATTTCGGAAGGCGTTTTCACTTATTACTCGTCACTTATCGCGCTTTCTCGATCACTAACGACCCGACCCTATAGTCGGGGATTTTTGTTTGCGGGGGCGCATCCGTATTCGTTCATTTGCGTTTAAATACTGCTACCTGCCAGACCCCCATATTGCGATGGAAATGGCGTGAAAAGCCATTTTCTCGAAGCAAAGCTTCCACTGCTTCGGTAGGGTGAATAAAAACCCGCATTGAATTGCGATTTACCCAATGTCGAAAATTATAATAAATTTGAACGATCAATTTTAAAAACCAAATATCTCGAGGATAAACAACACCGTAAAACCGGGTTGCTTTCTTCGCCGAAAGGCCGACCAAATTTGGCATGTCGTGATAACAGCAGATCACCCGGTCGAGGGTAACTATGTCTGCAGCCGGAACATCTTCGGCAATTTCGACAAAATTACCCTGCATATGATCTATTGCGGCGGCATGCCCCTGACGTTCAGCCTCTACTTTGCAGGCCTCGAGATAAGCCGAGGCAGCCTCGACATTTATGGCATTGCGCACACCAGAATTAAGCAGTGCGTGCTGAAGTCCACCAACGCCGCCGCCAATATCCAGGAGAGATAGCCCTTGAATATCTTCGGCTTGCAGGGCATCGATTAATTGGATGGCAGTTTTTTTAAGACCATCATTCCGGTAATTTTCGAGTTGTTCGGAAACATAGGCTTGATCAAATTTCGCCTCAATTCCCTGGCATTGACAACATTCCATGCGGCCTCTCCTCTATAAATGCATTGGCTCGATTACTACTGCGGCGACCTTATAATCCGGGATCTTCGCTTGTGGATCACGTGCGTCCAGGGTTAATTCATTTGCAGCGGCTTCGGCAAAGTGCATCGGGATAAAGACCATCCCCGGTCGTGAGCGTTTGGTGATCAATGCCTTAACGGTGATCTCGCCGCGTCGTGAGCGGACTTTGATCCAGTCGCCGGCATGAATATTGAGCGGTTTGGCATCTTTAGGATGAACTTCAACAGTTGGGTCCGGGTAAATATCATCCAGCTTGGAACGGCGCGTCATTGTGCCGCCATGCCAATGATAGAGCACCCGTCCTGTAGAGAGGAGCAGGGGATAATCGTCATCAGGTAATTCCTGTGAAGGGCGATAATTGAGCGGGGTCAATTTCCCCTTGCCGCTGGGGAAGGTGTCCGCAAATAAAATTGGCGTGCCGGGATGATCGGGAGTTGGACAGGGCCAATGGACGCCATCTTCTTTAACGATACGCGCATGGGTAATACCCTGGAATTCTGGCGTCAGGCGAGCCATTTCATCCCAAATGGTGGAGGGAGAATCAAATTCAAAGCCGGCACTTTTTTCTCGACCGAGTTTCGCCTCCACGCGCTGCGCCAATTCTGCGACGATCTGCCAATCGTCCCGAGCGCTGCCTGGCGCAGGGACAGCATCACGGATCAATTGCACCCGCCGATCACTATTGGTAAAGGTGCCATCCTTCTCGGCAAAACTGGTTGCCGGGAGAATGATATCGGCGTATTCAGCAGTCTCGTTCATGAAAATATCCTGGACAAGCACAAAATCAAGTTCTTCCATCACATGCCGGGCGTGGCGCAAATCGGGCTCGCTCATCATCGGGTTTTCACCCATCACATAGTAGCCTTGAATGACACCCTTTTCAGCGGCATCGACCATTTCCATCGTCGTCAGACCCGCTTCGGGGTTCAGTGGTACGCCCCAATCAAGTTCGAATTTCGCCTTGATCTCGGGATCCGTGACACTCTGGTAGCCGGGGAAAACGTCTGGCAGGCCGCCTGAGTCCGAGCATCCCTGGACATTATTTTGTCCGCGCAGTGGATTTAACCCTGTACCGGCTCTGCCAAGATTTCCACTCAGCAGGGCAAGATTTGCGAGCGAGAGGGCATTATCTGTGCCATGAACGCTCTGGCTGATGCCCATCCCCCAATAGATCGCTGCTCTTTCGGCGTTGGCATAAAGCCGCGCGGCTGCACGAATATCTTCTGCCGGAGCGCCTGAAATCTCTTCGGCCCATTCAGGGGTGCTCTCTTTGATGGATGCCGCATAATCGTCGAAGCCTTCCACCCGCTCACGGATAAATTCTTTGTCGTATAGCTTTTCCTCGATGATGACCTGCGCCATCGCCTGGAAGACAACCACATCCGTACCGGGTTTTTGACGGAGCCAGTGTGTGGCAAACTGGGTCATTTCAATTTGACGGGGGTCAACGACGATCAGCTTGGCACCGTTTTTGACGATTGCCTCGCGCATAAAGGTGCTGATGACGGGATGAGTCTCGCTGGTATTTGAGCCAACGATGATGAAGACATCGAGGTCTTTCATCTCGGCGATCGAATTTGACATGGCTGAGGAACCAATCGCTATTTGCAGGCCAGCGACAGAGGCGGCATGGCAAAGCCGGGCACAATGATCAACATTATTTGTCCCGAGCACACCGCGCACAAATTTCTGGAAAAGGTAATTATCCTCATTGGTTGCTTTTGCGGAGCAGAATGTGCCGATAGCATCGCCTCCGTTTTTCTCAACGATTTCGGCGAATTTCTTTGCAGCCAGATCAAGGGCTTCATCCCAGCTTGCTTCCCGGAATCCTTCCAACCCAATTGCCTTGCGTGGGTTGATGCCAAAATCCTTGCGGATGAGTGGGGTGGTCAACCTGGAGGGGTGGTGAACATAGTCCACGCCAAAGCGACCTTTGGTGCATAATCGCCCGAAATTAGGCGCCACGCCAAAGGGTGCATCCACCCGGAAGATCTTTTGGTCTTTGATCTGCAAATCAATTTGGCAGCCGACGCCACAATAAGGGCAGGTCGAGCGGACTGTTTTTTCGGAGTTAATCATGAGCGTTTTCCTTGTTTGATTGCACGTCATTGCGAGCGGCTGAACGAAGTTCAGCTTGGCGAAGCAATCTCCACGGCAATGAGGGAGACTGCCGCGTCAGGTTATCGCCTTCCTCGCAGTGACGGGTAAGATATAAATTATTAGCCATTTACCCATCCCCATTTTTCTTGCGCTCTTTGCGCTTTTCCTGCCGGATCTGGTCGTAATCCAGGCCAAGTTCCATGAAGTATTCAGTTTTCCCTTTGAGGGCGTTGGTCGGGCAAACTGCGACGCAATTACCGCAAAAGACACAGGTCGTTTCGGGCATACTGCTGTCAAAGAAGGTTGAGATCTTGCTCTCGAAACCACGTCCACCCACCGAGATCGAATAAGTATATTGAATATCATCTCCGCAGGCCTGGACACAGCGCCAGCACATCAGGCACTTTTCATAATCCCGTACAAAGAAGGGATTATCGTCTTTTACATCCTGCGCGCGCGTTTTTGCCTGTGGGAAGCGTTCTCGGTCTGCGTCGAACTGATCCATTTGTCCCTGCAATTCAGGGGATTCGGATAGGTCAACGCTGGCGTTCAGCATTTCAAGGATAGTGCGTCTGGAACGATTGACCCGATCGCTGTTGGTGAAGATAACCATCCCGTCATTGACTTTGGTTACACAGGCTGGGGCTAATACGCGCCAGCCCTCGACTTCGACCACGCACTGACGGCAAATCCCTTCGGATGTGGTCGCCTCGTGGTAGCAAATGATCGGGGCTGGTTTATTGATGGTTTCCAGCACCTGTTGAATGGTGGCATCTTTGGGGGCATCTATAGCCTCCCCATCGATGGTCAGGGTGATTGTGTTTCTTTCTTTCATGGTTTCTCTTTCTTTAACTTGCCCCCTCTGGCTCCCCCCGCTTGCGGGGGAGAACCAGTCCCTCCCCCGCAAGCGGGGGAGGCTAGGTGAGGGGCTGATTTTAGTTTACGCAAAAATCTCAGGCCAATGTTCCATTGCACTCAAAACAGCCGATCCAGCGGTCTGACCCAGTCCACATAGGGATGCATCGGTCATTGTCCAACCGACATCCTCCAGGCGGGAGAAGTCCTCGTCAAGGGTCTCGCCAGCCAAATTCCGGTCTAGTATCTCGGCCTGTCGTTGGGTACCAAGCTGGCAGGGATAACATTTTCCGCAGCTTTCATGGGCAAAGAAATGCCCCAGATCTGCCAATATTTGCTTTAAATTCACATCTTCGCTGAGAACGATCACCGCGCCTGAACCGAGAGTCAATCCAGCTGCACGGGCATCTTCCTGGGTCAGGCGTACATCCAATTGGTCGGGATGCACAAACTTTCCTGCTGCTCCGCCGAGTAATACGGCTTGTAAATGCTTGCCATCTCTCATGCCTCCGGCAGATGCGAGTAATTCTCTTAAAGTCGTTGGTCTGGTGATTTCGTAGATGCCAGGCTTTTCAATGTCACCCGAAAGGCTGAATAGCCAGGGGCCGCTCGATTTTTCACTTCCGTAGTTGCGATAGGCGTCAACACCGATCCGAAAGAGCAGCGAGATATTGGCAAATGTCTCCACATTATTGATCACAGTCGGCTTTTGGTATAAACCATGTGTTGTCGGGAAAGGGGGTTTCAAGCGGGGAAAGCCGCGTTTTCCCTCAATAGATTCAAAAAGGGCTGTTTCTTCCCCGCAAATATAGGCACCGGCGCCGGAACGGAGCTCGATATCAAAATCAAATCCAGAATCGAGAATATTTTTTCCCAGATAACCCTTTGCCCGGGCGCTTTCAATCGCCTGGGCAAAGACCTTCTGTGCTTTTTGATATTCACCACGAATATAAATGAAACCCTTTGTTGCCCCGATGGCGAACCCGCCTGTCAGCATCCCCTCCAGAATGGCAAAGGGATCATTTTCCAGGAGGATGCGATCTTTAAAGGTACCCGGTTCAGCCTCATCTGCATTGCAAACGATATATTTGGACTGACCAGATGCCGCCGCTGCGCCCTCCCATTTTAGCTTGGTGCTGAAAGCTGCGCCGCCGCGTCCTAAAAGGCCTGATTCCGCCATGCACTCGATCATTTTCTCGGAACCGAGTTCCAGCGCTTTACGCAACCCTTCGAAGCCCTGATTGTTGAGATAATCATCCAGGCTGGTCGGATCTACATTCCCGATGCGCTGGGTGATGACTGCTTCCTGGGGATAGATTTTTGTTGCCAGATCATCTGGTGGATTAAAGATCCGCTCACTGGTTGCGTTCCCAACAGCGATCTCGTCCACAAGGACAGAGGGCGCTTTATCGCATAATCCCAGACATTGCACCTTCTCGACGAAGTATTTTCCATCAGGGGTTGCGCCATCTGTGACCAGATTGAGTTGATGCAATAGTTCGTGGTGGAGGCTGCGGCCACCGCGTGCCGAACAGCTTGGACTGGTGCAAACGCGGATGATCGTCTCGCCAGTGGGCTCGGAAAAAAGCATCGAATAAAATTCGATCACACCGGTCACGTCTGCGAGGGGGGTGTTTAAGGCCTGGCCAATTTCTGTAGCAACATCTTTTGAAATATGGCCAAATTCATTTTGGGCTTTCAGCAAAGCTGGCAGAAGCATTGTTCTGCCTCGTGATGCATTTTTCTCCAGAAAATCGCTAAAAGATAATTTGGATTTTGTTTGCAGCATAAATTCTCCGTTAAATAAAGATATTATATTATATTCGATAAATCTTATCCGCAATGGGATATTTATCTTCTTATCATTTATTCATAAATCCGAACCCTGCTATGAGAGCGCCAATAAAGGGCAATGATAATTCAACGAGCCGGATTCCCGGCCAATAATCTGACGGGATTCCATTAAGTGTCAGGACGGCAAGCCCTACACAAAAGAAGAGGCCACCTGTGAGTAGTCGCCAAACCGGAACGGGAGCAGTGCTTTTTTGCGGACGCAATCGTTCAAAGCGGATAAAGATTGGGGTGATGAGTAGCAAAACGATGCTCAGGATGAGAATCCAGATCGGGCGTGTTAAATACCAGGCCGAAGACCCAGGAACGATTTCCAATCCTATCCCTCCAAAGGCCAGGGCCAATCCAGCAATGAGAATCAGCACCGAAACATGCCATAGGAAAAGGGTCATGATCATCCCATTGATCAATACGGTGGCAGTCCACACTTTTTTCTTATCCAGCCATTTTCGGATCGGTTTTTCGAGCGAGAGCAAAAGTCCACCCTGAAAAACACCCAGGGCGAGCATGGTCAGATTTGGAGGGAGGGTGTTGCTGATCTCCTCCCCTTGAACGGAAACCATACTGATCGGATAGGGTCCAAATGTGACAAGTAAGGTTAATGCCACAAACCCGCCAATTGCCCATGGAAGCGCTTTTTTTGCCCCGCTGATATATTTTTCCTGCCAGGCAAAGCCTAATTGGTGAACTGCAAGCCAAATGAAGATGTAATTGACCCAACCAAAATTTTTCCAGCCTGCCGCAAAGACAGCGATATCAACCAGAATTGCGCAAACAACCAGAAGCCAGAAAGAGCCAAGTTTGAGTTTTTCCCAGGCGAGGTAAGCGATTGGCACGAGACTGACCACGATAATATAGATCACTAAAAACCAGGCTGGAAGAAGGGCAAAACTGGAGGCTGCTATTAAGACGGTTTTGTCTGCGTTGAAGAAATTTGCGATCAGGCCAAGGACGCCCCAAATTATAAGTACCGGCAGGACTGGTGTGATCAAACGGCGCAGACGGGATGCCAGCCAGACACTATAACCATCACCACGTTTCAGGGCGGACTTCCAGGAGATGGCATTGGAGAAACCGCCAACGATAAAGAATATGGGCATGACTTGTAAAAGCCATGTTGCCCACTGCGTCCAGGGTGCGAGTGAGAGAATATCCGTAAGAACCAGCTCACCTGAATCAAGATAGGGTGCAACAACCAGCCAATGCCCAAAGATAACGGTGATGATCGACGCAGCCCGCAAAAAATCGACATAACGATTGCGGTTTTCCGGCGTTTTTTCGGCCAGTAAGGCTGCCTGTTGCCAGACGTTCTGAGATTTATTCTGTGAGGTCATTTAGGATCACCTTCACGGAGTTGCAGACGATAATAGAGCCAGACGAAGAAAAAAATAACAAAAATGCCGACGATGCCCCAACCGATCAGGGGGTAGTTTCCTGTCATCAGCGTTGTTACCATCCCGATGATCGCAGTACTCGCCCAGAGCAATTTCAGATTGAGCATGGCGCGGAATGTGTCGGCGTTGGCATTCCGCCCTAGGAGGGATTCACCACCAATTCCGATCAAGGCTGCCCCGACAAGGCGGGCTGTAAAGGGATCGATGTTGGGCCATCCGAAGAGGGTCAGCATCCAAACCGGAGCGATCAGTAATGGGATTCCAAAGAGAAAGTCAGCGATAAAATGGATCACGAACCAGGTGCGCAGATTTTTTGTAACCATATTGTCTCCATTGTTAAGTGATATTCAATTCTAACATCGCCGAGCGAATAAATTACAGGTGATTTGTTCGTTTCCTTAAATTAAGAACTCCTGCCTTGCGGTGCAGGAGTTCTTGATGGGGAGAAAGATGATTTCTTTGTTTCCTTAACCCTTTAGTTGCATATTTTACAGAGCCAGAAAGACCTTAATTGTATCGAGCGTATTTGCGATGCGCTCCTTGTCTAGCCGATAACATTTTGCTCCCTCAATCCGACGGGCGATGAGATAGCCAGCCGCGGTCAACTGGGTAAGGTGGCGTGATGTTGCAGATTGGCTTAAGTCGAGCGATTCGATAATCTCGGTTGAGCAGCTTTCGCCTTGATCACCGATATGTCGTAATATTTGCAGGCGTGTTTCATCGGCTAAAGCACTTAGCCGAACATAGATCTCAGCCTGACTAAGTTCAGGTGCATATATAGGGGCATCATTTGGCAGGCGTGCACCAAAGATAAATCCAAGCTGGTCATCTTCGAAATATTTCCCCAGGTACGGGCCAACATGTAATGATGGAGCGAAAAATAGACCATCGGATTCCTGGCATTTATTCTCCCAAAATTCGGCATCCAGAGTTTGCCCGGTCACATATTCGACTGCTTGGAAATCATCCATCTGGCTAAAATCCGCATGCTGAAAAGCCTTAACGGCTTTCTTTAGCGTGGGGAGTGTTCGTTCCCATTCGGTTGAAAGATAATCATCCCAGTATCGTTTTAAATGGGAGGTGATCAATTTTTGCATTGCCGGTGGATCCACTACATATCCATAAGCCCAGCGCTCCAATTCTTCATCAATGTGACTATCATCAAAACGCTCTTTCAAGAATGCGATATAGTTTTCCTCACTGCCAAGAACAGTATCTTTTGTGAAATTATCTGTTTCTTTTTTGAGACTCAATTTAAAGTAACTATTAATCATTTTATCGCGTAAAACCACTGGATCCATCTCTTCGAGATGTTGGATGTAGACAGGGAAACTACTCCATCTTTGTTCTGGCAAAATGGCGTGATAAAATGCGATCATCACCCGATAATGCATCTTTCTCTCTTCAGGCGAAAGCTGATGGGCGGTGTTGATGACCCAGTCGCCTAGCCCGGAAAGCTCTTTGGTTTTGGTGAGTAGCAGCAGACTTTGGATTGCGTTTTGAACAGGGGCGAGCCCCACCCGGATGCGGGTCCGGGCAGGGGTTTCAATGAAACTATCGATGGGTGGGACCATATTTCTCTCCTGATAAATTGGCGGTCTTCATAAGTACGAGGCTATTATTTGGCCAAGTTCGGTAATGTGTTGCGTTGTTCTTGTAGAGCAAGGTTTTCAAAATGTTCCTGCATTTTTGTGCCTGTGTTCTCAAGAGTTGCACCCACTTTGGACAAAACCTTGTAGGTGAACACGGCCATATTCTTTTTAGAGAGATGAGCATATTTATTTTGCTCTTCAGCGGTCGCCATTTTATCACGACGATACTCTTCTGCTAAACGTTCTTGAAACAGGAAGTCGTTCATGGGTTTCTCCTTTTGAATTACGGATAGTATGTGCAATTGCGTGTAATCTGGTTATGCGGATATTCGGGTTACTGGCATATAATAGCATTTCTAAAATAATTTGTCAAGAGGCAATTTTAGAAAAAATCCCTTATTATGAATTGTTTC
>NZ_CEYOSI010000104.1:0-11342 GCF_982879505.1 Candidatus Desulfolinea nitratireducens | reverse complement strand
TATGATCGCAAAAGACAATAAAACCAAAATAAGGGCCGTTTCCCCATAAGCATAATAATTTTTCATGCCTACGCGAAACACAAAACTGGCAAAACCCAGAAATGCTATTCCAAATATATCTGTAAGTAATAAATAACGCAGGGGGAAGGCACGAAAGACCACGTATAAGCCAAAAAACACAACAAGAAAAATAGTATCCAGGCGACTGAAAAGTACCATAACCGCGATCAGCGCAATTCTGATAATTTCCATTTTGGTAAGTGGTTCTGTGCGCCATTTACGTTCCAAGCGCTCAAAAGTGTAGAGAAAAAGAAGGATCGAAAAAGCTGTAACCCCTGTCTCAAGACCATATTGTGTCACCGTAGAATGGATATAGAGATTAAATCCCCAAAATGCAGCAACCAATATCCCAACTAAGCGCGAGAAGACCTTCGCTGCCAATCTGTAAAGCATCACACTTGTCGCTGAACTGAGGGCGCCCATTACCAAAATCAGGATGCGCAGAGGCAGAATTAAATCAAAACGTGCCAGGGAAAAGATGGGGATACAAATCAGCATCCAGAGCGGATGATAGCCATTTGCCAGGTTGATCCCATCAAAGCTGCTCCCATTTCCCTCGCTGATATTTTGGGCTACCTTGAAATAATAAAAGGCATCATCACGCGTAAACCAACGGTTCGGGAAATTGTGCGTATCTGAAAACGCCGCATAGAATGCTCCCGCCATGACCGCAAGCACCAGTATAATTTCAATCCAACGCCAGTTTTTCACTATTTTTTGATGCTCAAGGTAATCTTGCCAAATTGTTTATTTCGCTCCAGACGTTCGTGCGCCAGACGAGCTTCTTTCAGGGAAAATGTTTTGTCCATGACAGGGTTCAACTTCCCTGTCACGACCAAAGACATAACCTCATCAAAATCTTTCAATGTGCCCATAGTTGAACCAATGATTGTAATATGTTTTGCGAAAATATAGCGATTATCAATCTCAAACTTCGGAGCGGCGGTATTTCCCACAGTCAGCAGCCGCCCACCCTTACGCAAGGACCGAATACTAAGAGGGAAAGTTGTACCAACATTATCAACAACTACATCCACGCCGGTCCGATTTGTCAGCATGAAAGCGTCAGTCGACCAATTCTCTGATTTTGAGCGATCGATCAGGATATCTGCCCCGATCGACTCGGCAAGTTCAAGTTTTTTTGATTCGGAACCAACGACGAGTACATTTGCTCCCGCTAATTTGGCAATCTGAATGCTGGCAGTATTGACTCCACCCGAAGCACCAACGATCAACACATTTTCTCCGGGGCGCAGATTCCCACGTGTAATGAGAGAGTGCCAGGCCGTCTGATACACAAGGGAGGCGGCTGCGGCTACGTGGTAATCGAACCTTTCCGGTAGGCGGAAAAGCTGTCGAGGTGGAAGCAGGATAAACTCCGTGTATGTGCCATTCACCGTTTCGCCAAGCAAATGCCAATTTCGGCAACGATTATCCTGTCCCGCGAGACAATAATCGCAGGTACCACATCCCAAATTAGCATTAGCGACCACACGGTCGCCAATATGCCAGCCAGATACGCCCTCTCCCACGGCGATAATCTCACCTGCGCCATCGGCACCGGGAATATGAGGCAAGGCCAGATTGAGACCGGGCCAGCCTGTGCGAACAAATAAATCCATCCGATTGAGCGCTGCTGCGTGGAGCTTAATCAATACCTGGCTCGCACCCGGCACTGGCATTGGAAGATCAGCGTACTCCAATACACTTGAAGGGCCATGTTCGTTAAAGTGGATCGCCTTCATTTATTTCTTTCTCGCAATAATCGTCATTGAACCATTATCCGCATAAAGATTGATCGTTTTGAGGAGGTCAAGAAATTTTTTGATTACGCCCTTCGTTTCAGTATTAATCTGAAACAGCCTTCGAAACAGGAAGCTTCCAGTTGCAAATTGTCCTGCACGGCGAATATCAAGAATTTCAAACTTTTCATCCAACACTTTTCTGGCTGTATCTGGTGCCCAATAAAATACATGTTCTGGCATTTTAAAAGAAACCCATTGCCTGCCAAAAATACGCGCCAGTGCACTTTTAGGGTTGGGGGTCGTAAAGGCAAGGATTCCGTCATCCTTAAGCAGTTCATGAGCGCGATTTACAAAGTCAACTGGGCGATATATGTGCTCAAAAACATCAAATGCTGTGAGCAGATCAAAGCTATCTGGCTCTAACTCGTTGCTTTCAATTGTGCCCTGCAAAATATTTTTTCCAAATTTCTTACGAGCTACATCAACAATATAGTCCGAGGGATCAATTCCCCAAAGATCAGAATATCCCATTTTTGTAGCAGCTTCAAGAAAGAAGCCTGGCCCACAGCCAATATCCAAAATACGACCCTTATTCTTATATGTTGAGATTATTTTCAGGCGCCTACTGAATGTTTTAATCCAGGCCTCACGCAGATCAAGATAGTCATCATATCCTTGCCTAGCATGTGAGGACGCATAATAATCTTGCCCTTGATAAAATTTCAGAATATCATCCTCTTTGAAACGAGGAGAGAGGAAAGCCAAATCACAATTGAGACATTTTACAACTTGGAAAGGGTCAAATTTATAATGCAATACCTGCTTTGCTTCTGGTCCGCATAAGGGACAATAGGCTTCTTCAAACTCAAAATTTTTCCACATTGTCATTTTCTAAAAATCCCGGCCAAGTCGTCTCCACGATCTCGACGAACTAAGGCTTCCAATAATTTTTTATTTAATTGTATCGAGGCGAACATAATGAGGAAAAATCCGCCAATCAATAATAACCAATCCCGCAGATTGGTCGGTAAAAATTGCAATGCTATAATCCGAAAAATTTGCTTAACAGGCCCCTGAAGAATGACAGGCGTAAGGAGCTTCCCGACACCAACTCCAAACAGGAAAACCCCAACCGCAAATAAAAGCATCCATATCTGCATCACCAAACTCGGCTCCAACCAACGCCAAAAACTTGCCCGCCAGTAAATTGAAAGTGTATCAAAAAATGAACCGAAGATATTGCGCGAATTCATTCGGCCCAGGCTGCCGGTACGTTGGTATGCAATTTTGACGGGAACCTCAACAATTCTATACCCAAACCGTGATGCTGCAACCAGCAATTCGATATCAAAGGCGAAACGGCTTACCCGTAAGCGAGGTACAGTTGCTTCAAGAACTTCCCGTTTGAATAGCTTGATGCCAGTCTGAGTGTCAGTAATTGCAAGACCAAACAGAAATGCGACGCTGTCGCGGTAGACTCTGCTCATCATCCGTCGCGCCCAGGGGAATTGGTTATCGCTCATATCTTTCACACCAGCAACGACGTCCGCACCGGTATCGTCCATGACTTTGAGCAGGCTGAGGAGATATTCAGGCACGATCTCCAAATCAGCATCTAGAAAAGCAATCCGGGCTCCTTTTGAATACGCCACGCCATTAAAAAGTGTGGCTCCCTTCCCGCGATTCATTTCCTGGTGGATCACCTGAACAGGATAACCATCATCTACAACGCGACCAGCTTCCTGAGAAGTATTATCCTCACTGCCATCGTCAACAACGATCAATTCAAATTCATAGTCAAGCAAGGTTTTGCAGATACGCAAGATATTGGCATAAATATTATCACCTTCGTTATAAGCAGGAAGGATGACGGAAAGGGTTAAGGGTTTTTGCAGGGCCATAATACCATTATAGTTTAAATATCAGATTCAGAAGGGGGATTATCTCCTTCAGATGATATTTCTTCTTCATGATTACGGTACCACATCTGAATACAAAGAAATACCCCTACAAATGACAGGGAAATACCCACAGGGACATCCCAGGGTTGATATCGAAATTCGTAAGTGTGCTCCCCGGGCGGGGCCTCTACTTCCAGCCATTGCTCGCCAAGTAATGGCGTAGGTTCTCCGTCCATCCAGGCTTTCCAACCTGTAAACATATTCTCCTTGACTATCAAACGACCTGGCATAGAGGTTTCACAAACCACTTCCAGCTCTCCCCCAGAGCCAGTTGCCACGCAAGGAGAAAACCCGTGCCAATCAGATGAATCCTTATCTTCCGAAACAGCAGCGTAAAATTCGCCAACACGTCCATAAATTGGAACACCATCAAGCGTGTCCATTATTTCAACTGCACCTGGAGGTGGTCCAGCACGATTAGCTTCCAACACCGGGATGGGATATTCACGATCTCTCCATCTCCAAGTCATAACGCCTGGACTAAGTTTCATCCCCATACGAATAGCTGGTTCAATATAACGATGTTCTCCGAAGGGTGGCTCCACCCACTGTAACGTATCGGTTTTTAAGCCCACCAATAATTCAAAAATACCATCACCCTGCTTCTCTACAAGAATCCAATGTTCGGTAAACTGGTAGGCACTTTTTAGGCTCAAGAAAAGAGGAATAAGCAAGAGCCATTTAAGAGAAAGACTCCACTGCCAAGCAAGAGACTTCCTGGGAAAAGACAGAGATAATTTAGGCCAATTGATTCTCAACATTCGTTCCAATCCGTAGGCTGATAACCCTAAGATTAATGGGATTGCTAGCCCAGCAATTTGTGGAGGGTGGCGAATTCCTCCTAATGACGGGAAGAATTTTATCAGCCATTTCAACAAAAGGGCACTTCCAATAAGAAATTCAATCACAATAGCCGTTGCCATAAACCAGAGTAGACGCTTATTTTTCTTCTTTGAATTACTTAAACCAACGACTGCCAGTATAACCGGTACCCAGCCAATATATAGTGTATATAAATACGGGTATGGAAATTTGCCCAATATTTCACTTTTATAATAATGCCAATCGTTAATAACCAAATTCAGCGGTAAATAAGCCAGGGACTGGGCCGATAAAAACGATGAGTCAGAATCTTTTGTGTAATTTGGCATAAAATTGGCAACTGGCACTAAAAAAGGTGCAGCCAGGAGAAGGGCTAGTCCAAAAGCGGTAAAGTAATCTTTCCAATGGCTCATCAATTTTTGCTCATCATCAAAGATCAGAAAGATCATCGCTGGCAGGATAACAGGAAGCCCAACCAGCATATACCCCTGACCAGACACAATTGCGGATGCCGTAACCACGGCCAGCAAGACCAGAGAGCGCTTCCCCCCGCCATTCGACACTGAAATAACCCCAGCGAAGACCAGACTGCACATTGCGGTGGAGAGCACTACCCCCAAAACGCCCAGTTCCATGCGCCCAGCCAGGTGGCCTCCAACAATAGCAATTCCTGCACTCCACATTCGAGGCAACCAACTAACCTTTAGCTCACGAGCAAGCCACCATTGAGCCACCCCTGCAAACCATAACGAGATCACCAAAGTTATTTTTGCACCGCTGAGAACCCCCCAAGCCAAAGTAGTGATCATCACGATGGGATGTAACATGCTTCCGTGAATATCTGCAAAGGCAGGGTAGCCTCCGCGCTCAGAACCATTCCAAACAGCGCACCATCCACAATTCTGAAACTGTGTCCATAAATGATGCGTCTGAATTGCAGAGAAGAATTCGTGACCTGATGGAATGATTAGTGGGTCGAAATCAAGGTAAACTCTCCCGACCCAAATAGCCCACAGAGCCAGCAATCCAAGTTCAAGGGCGATTATTAATTTTTGACGGCCTTTATCATCTTCCCAAAATCGGTTTTTTAAATATTTCCCAACCCCATTAAAAGGATTATAAAAAACAATTCGTGTCATCATCCTTCGTATCGAGGTCCAAATTATCTTAACCACTTTCTCCAACCTTGGACTCATCTTCCAATGATGCCGCAGACCCCAGACAAGATAAATATCTAGAATCACTGCAATTATTATTACCCACAAGAGTTGCATTCTAGTCATGGTAAATCCTTTTTATCAGGATTAAGCATAGCTTATTTTTATCGCAATCCTGTTTCCAACCTAGATATTACGAGTCGTTGAATCTCACTTGTGCCCTCATAGATTTCAGTGATCTTGGCATCCCGAAAATAACGCTCAACAGGATATTCTTTGCTATATCCCATTGCGCCATGAATTTGAACGGAGGCATGTGCACAAAACATCGCTGTTTCAGAAGCGAAAAGCTTTGCCGTTGAGGTAGCCAAAGTAAAGCGTTCATTTGTAGTTTTCGAGCGTTCTTTTGCCATCGCCGCGTTATACACAAGTAATCTCGACGCCTCAATGCGTGTTTTCATATCAGCCAACTTAAACGAAACGCCCTGAAATTGACCAATTTTCTTCCCAAAAGCATCCCGCTCTCTTGAATAATTTAATGCAGCCTCATAAGATGCTTCTGCAATACCCAATGCCTGAGCAGCGATGCCAAGACGTCCAACATCCAGGACAGCCATCGCGATCTTAAATCCATCCCCTTCATTGCTCAGGCGGTTCTCGGCTGGGATGCGACAATCTTCAAAAAGCAATTCGTTTGTAGCTGATGCCCGGATTCCCAGCTTGGGTTCCTTTTTGCCTCGAATAAAGCCAGGTGTATCTGATGGGACAATAAAGGAAGTAATCCCTTTTTGCTTTTTATCTGGATCAGTCATCACAAATACAACAACAAAATCAGCTACCGGCCCACTCGTGACCCAGGACTTGCGACCGTTTAAGATATATTCATCTCCATCCCGGATTGCACGTGTTCGCATTGAAGCTGAGTCAGACCCCGACATTGGTTCTGTTAAGGAGTACGCACCAACAGATGCTCCGGAGGCAACCGGCACCAGGAATGTTTGTTTTTGTTCTTCTGTCCCAAACATCAGGATTCCATGGCAATACAAAGAGTTATTCACTGACATGATCACGCCATGCGAAGCGTCTGCCTTGCTGATCTCTTCCACAGCTAATACGTAAGAGAGCGTATCCATTTCTGCGCCCCCGTATTTTTCAGGCACCTCAATTCCCATGAACCCCATCTCGCCCATTTTCATAATTGTTTCCCTGGGAAATTCCCCACTCTCGTCAAATTCTGCAGCAATAGGTGCAATCTCATTTTGGGCAAAATTACGAGCTGCGTCAAGGATCATTTTGTGTTCATCACTTAGTGGAAATAACGCCGTATTGCTCATTTCTTCCTCCAGTAGCAGAAAAATACGCAAGACTGATTATAGCATGATGACATAAAAAAGCACCCATTTTAGTTTAAAATGGGTGCTTTTTTATGTTGTTTTATTTGTTTTATTAAGGCCTATCTCGGATTGGGATCATAAAGACATTCTTGTCGGATTTTTCGACAATTCGTTGAGCCTCACTGCCAAGCATGAATAAGGCCAAACCGCCTCGTCCTCTTGATGTGCTCATAATTAAATCGACGTCTTCATCGTGACCAACGTTGACAATGGTACGTGCAGGAAGGGTCCCTGCGACCATCGTGCGAACACGTATGCCACTTTCGCTCAGAGAACGGGCAACAGCTTCAAGGAAGTTTTCAATTTCTACCTCCGCATTGTGGCGTATATTTTCGATCAACTCAGAGGGGGCATGGTAGTCATCCGGTTCCGGAACGGCTGGAACGGTGAGTAATATCAGTTCTGCATCAAAGACCTGGGCCAGTACCCGCGCATAAGGAAGAACGCGCTCTGAAAATATCGAGCCATCAAGGGGGACGAGAATTCTCTCAAGTTTTGGTGGTGCAGCAACACCATCTTCTGAAGTTTGAATAAGAAGAATAGGTTGATTAATTTTTTGGATAAGCTTCTGGGAGACACCACCACTTGTCCAGTTGAGGTTGCCCGATTTCCCGCGAGTACTTGTAATAACGATATCGATATGCTTTTCATGAACAAGAATTTGTGTGGCATCAGCAATAAAACCAGAGCGAATAACCACATCTACTTCAATGCCATCGGCTATAAGTTCTTTTTGCACTCTATCGAGATAAGCTTTGCGCTCAGCAAACTTAGTTTCAAAATCGTTATTTTCATCCGGGTATTTGGTCTTAATGGATGAGAGAATTGTCAGGTGTGCACCTTTCTTTTGGCAATACATCTTTGCCCATGGAATAGCCTGGGCTGCATAGTCAGATCCATCAAGTAATACGGCAACCTTATTCAGTTTAAATTCCTGATATCGCCACCTGCTCTCTGCAATTGGAGCCGGTTCCCAGCGCAATTCCTCCGGGGTTGCGGGTTTGGCGGTTACCGCCCCAGAGGCCGGACTCATCTGTCCAAAACCGAAGCCAGCCAAACTGGTCGCATCGAGGCGTCCAAGGTAATCTAGGGCTGCAGAAGGAGCACCCATCTGCTGACGGGTATATCCAAAAATTGCATAGAGCAATGGGATAAAAATAAAGTATGTCCAGGCTCCCTCAGCGAAGCGTTCGACAAAAATAATGATCGTTGCCCCTGTCGTTAAGATCGAAGCAAGGATCGTGCCACCAATGAGGAGAGCCGTGCCGATCGCAAAATTTTTTCGCACCTGGCGCAAGAGACGCTTGGTGACTGCCCAACCCGTCATACTAAGAAGAACAAAAACACCGGCGGCGTATATGGCGAGGTATGTCTCTTCGTGCGTGCCAAAAAGAAGGAAGGTAATGCCTACAATAAATACTTGCAGCCAAACAGGCTTATCAGCGACCTGGTAATCGTTACGTTTCCCAAAAAAAGGAGGGACATATCGTCTCTCAGAAAGACCAAGGGAGAGATTTTGCAATCCCTGTGCTGCGGCCGCTGAAGCTGACATCAGAACAGCGATGCCGACGAGGGTCCCCAAATAAGGCAGGGGAGCGGGAAGAAGTTGATCCATCGTCTGGGTGAAAACAGAAACATCCTCGAGAAGGGGATTTGAAAGCTGGTGAATGACAGGCCCAACAATGAGCATGGTCGCAGCAGTTGTGCCCATGATGATGATTAAAGAATTAAATGCTATTTTGCCTTTTTGAGATTCTGTACCAGAATATGCGGCGACCATATTTGCAAATACTTCAATACCAGTCATTACAGCCAGAATACGAACATAACCGCCAAGGGTATAAGGCAAATTCTCAGGAGAAAAAGCTTGAAGATTAAAATCAGGAAGATGAAAGCCATATTTGATAATTGTAGCAATTATCATTACCCACAGGAGTACTAAAACGCCGGCAGTAGCAGGCCCAAAGGTGCGTGCCGCCATCTTGGGGCCACGATTGACCAACCATCCCGTCAGGATGCTGAGGGCGATTGCTGCCAATGTACGATATTGGATTCCAAAAACCAGCTCATTATTGAGAACCGGAATACGATCTGCGATAAATGTGACCATCGCGGCCATGCTTACCAGGAAAGTTAAGGTATATTCAACAAAAGTGATTGCCGCGTTGATTTTTGCCGCCCACGGGCCAAATTCTTCCTCGCTTAAACCGCTGCCGCCGCTACCATCCGTAACCCATTGCATGACCAGCCTGTACATTGCCGAAACAACGGCCACAGTTAGCACCACCAGCCAAACTGAAGCTCCGAAGGTTACTTGAGCAACACCCGCTACGACGATTAATTTTAAAAAAGGGCCAAAAACATATAGTGGTGATGTTGCCGGATCGCCACCGCCAGCCAAGGCCCCCTCAAAAGCATTATTAAGTTTATGAGAAACGTGTCCCATGTTCTTTCCTTTCGTGCAGTAGAAACTCCCCTACTGATAAATGCAGACAGGGGAGAAGCTTGCGGTTTCTTCAGATTTTTTGTAAGCAAATTGTACCTGATTTTAATCCAATAATAAATTATTTTCCTAGATCATTAAAGAATATGATAAATTGGGAAGCAAATCGAAGCCACCCTACCTGCCATCAAATTTCGGTAATAAAAGATCGCTATTCCATTATCCGGTTATATGATCCAACACGCATTTAGCGGAATAGCTGCGATTTCCTGCTTTGAAGAACTTCCCGTTAAATGGTAGCCCATCCCCGGAGGTAACAAGTGGTTGCTCAACAAATCCATCGGAACGTTGCTGGGGGAAACCTGCGCTAGCGCACAAGTTATTACACAAGCAGCCCCTACCCTCCAAATCTTCCTGCTTCCCTTCTTTTTTCAGGTATTGATCTTCAGGTTCAGCAGAGCAGCGGTAACCAATTTTATTATCCTTACCCTTATATGGTTCACGCAGCAAACCAATATCACAAAGGCGAACCCGATCGCTATAAACCTCTGGATCGGACATGGTTCCTTCAAGCTGGACCACTTTGAAGGGATAACCGGTAGGGGAAACGCGAGGCGCTGTATGCACTATCACTTCCTCATCAACAACTTTTTTAATTACTCGATGCTTTGTAGAATCTTCCATCCCCGATTCATTACAAAAGGCAAAAGCAGTCCCTACTTGTATGCCTGCTGCACCAGCCTCCTGGGCCTGCTTTAGCATCTCAGGAGAATCGTAGCCTCCAGCCAACCAAAATGGCAAACCGAGTTCTTTGATTTTTGCGAGATCAGGCGTATCTTTCTCTCCATAAATTGGTTCACCCTTACTGTCCAATTGCATGGCCCCTCTAGGCGGAGCGTTGTGGCCTCCAGCGATATGTCCTTCCACTATAAATCCATCAACCTTTCCGGTTGATCTGCGAATAAGGGTTTTTGCTAGAACAACAGAAGAAATGATTGGCAAAAAATAGGGGCGAGTTAATTCTTTTGTTTTTTCTACTGCTTCCGAAAAAATCTTTCGTGGGTCAAATCCCAAACGAAAATCATCATCTGACGAGGCCCCCTTCACATCAATCCGATAACTGACCTCTCGATGTTTGGATAATTTATCAAGAATACCCGGGATTTGAACCGGAATCCCAGCTCCCATGATCACATAATCGACTCCGGCAAGCATTGCTCCATAAAGGGAGGCCATCGTCGGCATTTGGATTTTTTCCAACAGGTTGAGCCCGACCGGATTCTGATGCCCTTCCTTTGCCAGAAATACTTCAACAAAATTCGAAATAGCTGTCAGTTCGTTGAGTGCCTTTGATGGTTTCAAAGTCCACATCGGTGGGCGTTTATAGGGTGAGCGTGACGCTTTGGGATTTGCGACAAAATATTTCCTCAAAATACGCTGTACGGGTTCCTGAAATGGAAATTGACTTAAAGCTCGCCGAACATGACCCCCGATATCTCCTTCCATCAAACGCGCAATCATAATTAAGTGAATCCCGGTTCCCGAGACAACACCCAATTGTCCCTGCGCAGATACCGTCTGAGCCAATTTCCAATCAGAAATCGCAACCCCCATACCACCTTGGATAACATCGAATAATTTCATATGTTTATTGGCACACCAGTGCCTTTTCTCCTTCTCGTATTGGTCTATATATAAAAGGGCTTGAATTACAAAGACCAAGCGCCTCGAAGGGTTATAACACAAAATAACTCTGATAG
>NZ_CEYOSI010000103.1:0-11720 GCF_982879505.1 Candidatus Desulfolinea nitratireducens | reverse complement strand
CAGAAAAACCGCATATTGTCTTATCAGAAAGTTATTGGGATGCTAAACGCAATATTGCTTCAACACGTCATTTTATCGTCGATGCAAAAACAACGGCTCTTTCGCAGCAATCCGAAAACATTATGGCCTATACGAAGAAGGAATACAAAGATCTTCTAGAAATGGAGGGTTTTCAGAAGGTCAAATTTCATCGCTCTTTTGGCGATGCGCTGGACGAAGATTTCTTCGTCATCACAACTATCAAATAAAAATATCCCGGAGGAACACTACCAATGAAGATAAACCACTTGTATTTAACATTTTTACTCGCAATCATCCTGGGATTAAGCGCCTGCGGACCAGATTCGGTACCTGGCAATGTTCCTACTCAGGCACCTACAAAACCCCCGCAAGTTATTTCACCTACCCCGCCGACAGAAACACTTGATCACCTAAAAGATATGTTTATTTCGGCTGATAACTGTGCAGCCTGCCACAATAACCTGATTGACGAGGCTGGCAAGGACGTCTCGTATGCTAAACAATGGCAGGCTGGTATTATGGCGCATACTGTTCACGACCCGTATTATCGCGCTACTGTAAGCTCTGAAATAGATACTCACCCTGAATTGCAAGGTGTGATCGAAGATAAATGTGCCACCTGCCATTTGCCGATGGCCCACTTTGCCACACAAGCGGCTGGTGGAAAAACAACCATGTTTGGAGTGGATGGTTTCCTGGCCCCAGAAAATTCACTTCACGATATGGCCATGGAAGGTGTTTCCTGTACTGCCTGTCATCAACTTGCGCCAGAGACCTACACTCAGAATGACCCAACCAGCGGTCATATGCTTTTCGACACAGAAAGCCCGAAAGGCAAACGTCCTCTTTACGGTCCTTATTCGGTGGATGAAATCCAGGCAAAAATAATGAGCGCTGCTTCCGGCTTCCTGCCCATCCAAAGCGACCATCTCGCTATTTCAAAAATGTGCGCAACCTGCCACACGCTATATACAAACTATCTTACGGTGGATGGCTCCCTGAGCGAAACACTTTTCCCCGAGCAAACGCCCTATCTTGAATGGGAAAATTCAAGCTTTGCAGACAACACCTCCTGCCAGGATTGTCATATGCCCACTGCCGAAGGTGGTGTAATACTATCCATCACTGGCGGAGAGGCTCGCAGTCCTTTCCGCCAGCACGGTTTTGCAGGGGGCAATGTCTATATGCTACGCATCCTTCAAAAGATGAGTGAAACGACTGATATTAGATCTACAGCAGAAGAAATTGAATCTCCAGTTCGAGAAACCTTGGATATGCTCCAAAGTAAGACTGCTGATTTGAGCATAGATTCAATTGAGATCATTGATTCATCTCTGGCGTTTAGCGTTGCAGTCACGACCGAGGTTGGGCACAAATTCCCCAGCGGATATCCCTCCCGTCGTGCCTGGTTACATGTCACGGTAATCGATCCCAGCGGAGAAATCGTTTTCGAATCAGGAGCTGTGAGCGAGAATGGAGAAATCACTCATAATGATAATGACAGCGACCCGACATTGTTCGAGCCACATTATCTGGAAATTACCGAATCAGATCAAGTCCAGATCTATGAAAGCATCCTGCAAGGCGATAGCGGTGAGGTGACTACAGGTCTGCTCTATGCAGCCAAATACATTAAAGATAATCGTCTGCTCCCCAGTGGGTTCGAGATTGCCAGCGCTTCGGCAGACATCGCCGTCCATGGGCAAGCAGCAAAGGATGAAGATTTTCTAGGTGGAGGTGATATAACCAAATATATCGTCGCCGTTGACCCGGCAAAGGGTCCATTCACGATCACGGCTGAGCTACTTTATCAATCCATTGGCTATCGTTGGGCACAGAATCTAACTTCCTACGACACTGCCGAAACCGATGAATTTCTCGGCTACTACGATGCTGTGCCAAACTTACCAACTGAGATTGCTAAAGAAGAAATCATCACGCCGCAATAAGCGAATAATAAGTTTAGGGCTTTCGCAATAAGAAGCGTTTTTTAGCATCGAAGGGGATTACAAATCCCCGTGATTATGAGAAGTCGCTGGATTAAAAATCCAGCCAGAGCCAAAAAACATATGTCCTATGGTTAAGAAAACAAAAAACCTAAAGATTAAAATTCTTTAGGTTTTTCATTGAATTAATCAGGAGAAACTACATAACGCCGGCTTTCTTTAATCCATCTTCCAATTGCTCGATTGATGCAGGTTTAACGATCAGTGCCAGTGCCCCACCATCAAGAGCGCGTTGTTTTGTTTCCGGCTGATCATCTGAGGTAATAAAAATCACTGGAACAGCCATCAGGCGTGGCTCACGGCGGATATATCCCAACATCTCTATCCCATCCACCCCGGGCATATTCACATCCAGCAAAACAATATCAGGCACGATTGTATTTAACAAACTCATCGCCTGACTTGAACCGTAAGCAGCGCGGCCATCTACCCCCAACATCATCAGCATTGCCACCAGGGCATCAGCCGTATTTCGATTATCATCAATTACAAGGGCCTGTGTCATATTAATTTCTCCGAGAAAGTTTTCCCATTAAATTGGTATTATAACCGGGCATAGCTTCTACCGCAATTTGAAAATCCTGATCATGCAAAACTTCCAGCAGTGGGGCAAGCAAAGGATCATGAAAATAAATTGTAGGGATGATCAACTCATAACGTTCCTGATACAGGGGCAAGAAGTCCAGATTAAGTGCTTGCGCCGCAGCAGCAATTCCCAGGCCACAATCTGCTCGTCCCGAAGCAACTGCTGCCGCCACACCCAGGTGGGTAAATTCTTCCTGATTGTAGCGCAGGATTTGCGCAGAGGCTATCCCCAATAGGTTCAAATGATAATCGAGGAGGACACGCGTCCCCGCACCTCGCTGCCGGTTTACAAAAGCAACATCTGCTCGAGTGAGATCGCCTAGATCTTTGATATTTTTCGGATTCTTTCTCTGGACAAGTAAGCCTTGCTCCCGATTAACCAGCATCACCTGTTCGACAGGTGTATCCGGCAAATACTTTTGGATATACGCAGTATTATATTCGCCGGTTTCAGGATCAAGAAGATGCGACCCTGCGAGGTGTGCCTCCCCGCGCTTCAACGCGACCAGGCCTCCCAGCGAGCCGACATTGGCCGAAACCAGACGTCGACCGCGTTCGGCGAGATATTGGGCCAATAAATCCAGCGTCATATCATGCGAACCGATACAGAAGATCGTCCGCTCCAATTCGGCGCGAGAGCGATACAGATGAATTTCGACTGTCTCACCCGATTCCGCGCCCTGTGTACCGCGTGGCATGATTGCCAATCCATCCGCACGAACAAGGGATGAGATCACGCCTGCACCTCTGTTGAGGGGAGCGGCCAGCATCCGCTCGCCGACACGCCCAACAGCCATGCGGATATAGTCGTCGTCTCCACCGGGAGAGGTTGTTTTCCGCGTCAATTCTGCTTTAACGGTAGCAAGCTCTGTCGGCGTACGTCCCAGCCACCTGGCGATCATCGGCTCGACAAATATTTCTCCTGTCAACGCAGCCGAGACAGGGTATCCCGGCATGCCTATGATGGGTTTTTCATTCACCATTCCAATGATCACCGGATGTCCCGGACGGACGGCAACGCCATGGACTAGCAGAGTCCCGAGTTTCTCGACCACGCCCGCAGAGAAATCTTCCGCACCAGCGGATGAACCTGCGTTGAGCAAAATCAGATCATGCCCGCGGGAGGCTTCAACGACGCGCTCGGCAATGAGATCAAAATCGTCTATTGTGATGGGGTAGCGTGTCGCTTCACCGCCCCAGCTTTTTATCTGCGCCGCAAGGACAAGGGAATTATATTCGAGAATATCCCCGCGTTTAAGTTCGCTGCCGATCTCGACCAACTCTGTGCCTGTGGGCAAAATGGCGACCCGCGGTTTGAGCGAAACGGCAATTTCAACATGCCCAGACGCGGCAATCGCCCCCAGATCAACGGGACGCAGGATATGCCCGGCGGGCAAGACAAGCTGCGTGGCGACAATATCTTCGCCAAGCGGGCGGACATGTTTCCAGGGTGTGACCGCTGCGCGGATACGAATGGTCTGCGGATCACGGATGGCAGGGGTGATTTCGCCATCTGCATCAAGGGCTTCGGTCTCTTCGATCATGATGACGGAGTTGAAGCCGTCCGGCAATGGATCGCCGGTATCGACGTATTCCGCCTGCGGGCCAATCTCCAACGTGAGCGGTGCGGTCAAGGATGCGCCAGCCGTCTCATTTGCGCGGACAGCGAATCCGTCCATTGCCGAGGCGTGATAATGGGGCGAGGAAATTTTTGCCCAAATTGGCTCTGCGAGCACACGCCCAAGAGCGTTTTCGTCGAGGGGAATATTTTCAGCCCCCAGCACACGCCAGAGATCGGCGTCCTGGAGCGCTGATCGCAGCGCGGCTTGGGCTTTATCTAGCGGGATATCGTGGAGGTATACGGACATAGTTTTATAGAAAGTAGAAAGGAGAGAATTGAACGTAGATTTTTCTTCTTATCTTGATTAAGTAGAGTTTGCCTTATTTTTTCGCCTTTTTCGACACAGCAATTGCTTCCTGCGTCCAGGCCAGTAACTCAGTGTCGTTTTCCAATACCTGTTCTGGGATCTGATAATAAGGCATTCTGGCATGTTTCTGCGCACCGGTTTCTTCGAATTTTCCGCGATTGCTCTCATCTGCCTTGAGATGAATAACACCCTCTGAAGTTATCAGGGAAAACATCGTGCCGTCTTCGAATACGCCATAACCACCGAACATTTTTTTGTGGGTGATTTCACCTAAAGGAAAAATCCTTCCAGTAAATTCTTCGACGGCCAATGTTGAGGGTTTGTTATCTTTTGCGGTCATTTAATCTCCAATTTGATTGCTCAATTTACGCTAGAATAATTTCCACCATTTCGCCCGCACTCAAGCCTGTCGCATCGGGCGGGGATGGCAAACTAAAAATCCAAATCCCCAATCCACACCGCCCAATCAATAGATCTTGCTAAATGAACGTCGGCGGTGATTAAGGGGAGGTCTAATTTTTGCGCCAAAACAGCATAAGCGGCATCATAAGCGCTCAATTTTTTCACACTTGCTAAAAGCAAGCTGTCTTCAATTAAATCAGATGTTGGAGTCGTTTTCAGGATAAGTTTATTCAGGTCAATAAGATCGGCTTGTGCGTCTTCAAGTGGACGATTAAAGCGGCGCGTATATTTGAGCAAAATATTGGCACATTCTATGTAAAACAAATCTGGTACGTAAAATTCAGAAGCTATTTCTTCAGTTAGTTGGATAAAGAATCGATGTACTTTATCCGAAAATTCTTCATTAACAAAAAGTTTAATACCTACACTGGCATCTACCACCCAGCGAAGATTATCCTCGCTCATCTAGAGCGATCGTCTCGCAGTAATTCAAGGGATGTGGGCGCATCTTCAGCAACCTGAAAACGTCTGTTTTTGATAGCGTATAAAGTTTGCTTTTGTTTTTCACGGCGTTTTTCTTCTTCGGCCGCCTGATTGAGCATGGAGATTACTTGCGCAGTTAAGGAACGGTTAGATTTTTGTGCCAAGCTTTGAATATATTGATATAACTCATCGGGAACACTCCGAACGTGTAAAGTGCTCATTTCTTCTCCTCAATATTTATATCGTCCCGCAGGTTCTTGCACAATACACTCTTATCTTATAGCCAACCTGCGGGACGTTCTGCTAAGGATAATCAATCAAAAGAATACCATATCTGGTTGCAGATTGCAACACAACTTTATATCAAAATCACATCCACGATCTCGCCCACACTCAAGCCCGTCGCGTCAGGTGGGATCTTGAGCAGCCCATCGGCGGCAACGAGGGTAAAGATCAGGTTGGATTTGCCAAAGATGGGTTCGGCGAGGTATTTTCCCTCACCCCCGGCCCCTCTCCCGCCGACGGGAGAGGGGATTAATTTAATAGATATCCAATCCTCCCGCCCGGCTGATGATGACAGATTGACGGTCAGCTTTGCCGAAACACTCGGGCGCAATTCGGTGGTGCTCTGTCCCAACAAACGTCGAATTAGCGGCGCGACAAATACAGTTCCGTTGACCAACGCACTGACGGGGTTTCCCGGCAGACCGATCACCGCCTTGCCATTGCAAACGCCCAAAATGGTCGGTTTTCCCGGGCGGGTATTCACGCCATGCACCAGCACGCCCGGCTCGCCCAATTCGTCTATCGCCGCAGCGGTCATATCGCGGGCGCTGGCCGATGATCCCGCCGTGATGAGGACCATCTCGCATTCGTCTAATGCTCGCGAAATCGCGCTTTTCATCGCATCCAAACTATCCGCGACGATGCCGTAGATGACCGCTTCGCCCCCAGATTTCGAGACCAACGATGCCAATGTATAGGAATTAATATCCCGAACCTGCCCCGGCTGGGGACGTTTTTCCGGAGGCACAACTTCATCCCCACTGGAGATGATCCCGATTTTTGGAGGATGCACCACCTCGACTTGTGTAAATCCGAGGGCCATTAATCCACCCACTTCAGCAGGGCGGATCAGACTCCCTTTGGTTTTGATCAGGGCATCTTTGGCAACATCCTCGCCGATGAGAATGACGTTTTCCCCATCTGCGACGGCTCGCAGAATTTCAATTTCTTCATCTGGACGGGATGACCCCGCCCCTACTGTTTGGGTATATTCGAGCATCACGACCGCATCCGCGCCGGGTGGCAGCATGCCTCCAGTGTGGATGATCGCTGTTTGGGTGGCCTGGATTTCCAGATCGGGGATAGCGCCCATTGGGCATTCACCGATCAAGGTCAGATAAGCGGGAAGAGAGTCGGATGCGCCAAAAGTATCAGCGGCCTTGACAGCAAATCCATCCACGGTGGAACGCTCAAATTCCGGTAAAGCGTGTGGGGCGCGCAGATCGGTTGCAGTGATTCTGCCCAATGCTGATGCCGTATCAATCGTTTCGGTAGCAGGTTGGGGATCGGGGAGGTTCCGGAGAAGTTTATCCAGCGATTCATCTGGAGGAAGAAGGTTTAAAAATTCAGGCATTTTAGCGAATCCAAAAGGTGATCGTCAGAATATAGGCGGTCAATCCCAGGACCGTACTGGCGAGGGCGATCAGAAATTTCCAGTTGGGACTGGCACCAAGGGCTACCTGTTGCATCCAGTATATTTGGAAGAGGGCAAAAGGCATCACAAGAAAAACCGGCCAGATCACAGCCCAGGGAAAGCCGATCAGTGGCATGGCGGCGAAGAGTAAATAAGCCGACAGGATCAGGAAATGATGTAAGGGGACGGCACGTTCCCAACCAATCCGCATCAGCAGGGTACGACGTTCGTATTTAGTGTCTTCTGCGAAGGAAGGAAAGTTGAGTATGAGAAAAAATGCCAGGGTCAGGGCTGTGAGCGGAAAGGCGACCGCACCGAGCAAGCGATGAATTTCGCCAGTTTGCAATGTGAAACCAAAGGCTGGAATCAACGCAGCCAGGAGGATGGCGAGAGTCAGCTCGCCGAAACCGTTGGTGATAAATCTCAGGGGTGGCAGGGCATAGGCGAAAGAGGCAAGCAAAATTAACGTGGCGAAAAAGATTGCAGTCGGTGCAAGACCATTCTGAAAAAGAAAGACCGTCAGCAGTGCAACTGCCCCCAAAGACACCACAACAATCTGAAAAGCTGCCGCGCGCAGCCAATTGCGCTCAACAATGGTTTCTTTTTCAATAAGCGGCTCATTGTAGGGACGGAAATATACCGCCAACAGGTTCATTGCCAGCAGGAGCAGAATTACCCAGCCAAATCCCAGCCCAAAAATAAGCAGATTTTCGGCAAGGCCCAGATAGCGTGCAATCCCTATGCCAAGGAAATATGAGACAGAAGCAAGGGCGAGAAGGAGTGGTTGAGAGAAGGAAAGGAGATTTTTTATTCGGGTCATAATTTATCGAGGAAGCTCAGTTATTGCTCTTACGGATATCGCGGTAGTGAATTTGATTATGCCGATAGACCAATTTGATCATCTCGGCTATTCTGGTTTCTTTGAGAAAGGGGTGTCGGCCTTCTTTTTCAAGATCGGCTATATCCAGCGTTTCCACCCAAGCGGCCATTTTCGCACGGACATCCTGAAATTGCACCAGCAATTCCTGCGGCGAAAGGGCCTCCGTTTTCTCCTGCTGGCGAGCATTGTAGCGATCCACATCAAAATCCTCGGCCACACCTTCTTCGCCATCTACAATTTTGGGAAAGAGTTTAAGAAATGCCCTTTCGGAGGTCACAAAATGAGAAAGTACATTGCGGACAGTCCATTCGCTGCCCTCAGTATAGACTGTTTGCGCCCATGCAGCATCATCAAGGCCGGTAAAAAAAGCGGTCATCTTTTCGCCTTCACTTCTTAAGCGTTTTGCGAGAAATGCTGGGGTATCGGGCATACGTATCTCCTAAACATAAAACTTTTTACCACAAAGGCACAGAGTTCACAAAGAAATCCTTTGTGGACACAGAGAAAAACTTTGTGCTCCTTTGTGTCTTTGTGGTGGAATCTAAACTAACGAGTATCCACCATCCACCGTGATCGTCTGCCCTGTAATATACTCGTTTTTAAGTAGAAATTCGAGCGCAGCACCAAGCTCATCCATACGAGGCTCTCGTCTAAGTGGCAAACGCTCGACAAGGCGATTCCACTCCTGCTCGGGGAATCCTTCGGCGGGCAGAGCAAGTCCCGGCGCAATCGCATTAACACGGATGGAGGGGGCAAAGCTACGCGCAAGAACTTTGGTAAGAGACTCGAGGGCGGCCTTGCTGACCGTATATGCGGGATATCCTGACCAGGCTTTTTCCGCGCCAATATCAGTAACGTTGACGATCAGGCCGCCCGCATCACCCATCCGACGAGCGGCTTGCTGGGCCAGAATGAAGGGAGCGCGCAGGTTGAGCGCCATCGTCCCATCCCAATCAGTGACCGTTAATGTTCGGGCATCGCCACGCTGCATCCTGGCCGCCGAGTTAACAAGTACGCGCAGAGGGTGAGGCGATTCGTCCACCGCAGCGAACAAACCCTGGGTGGAGTTTGCATCCGTCAAATTGGCCTGTGCCAAAATGACTGGCACTCCCAGAGAACGCAATTCGATGGCGGTTGATTCTGCTGCATCCACAGATTGATGATAATGCAGCAAAATGGCATATCCCTGACGGGCGAGGGTCAGCGCAAAAACACGTCCCAAACGGTGGGCTGCGCCAGTGACAAGAGCGAGGGGAATTTTATCGTTATTCATATTAAAATTAAGGATGCGAAGTTTCCTTCGCATCCTAGTTTACCACCCCTCGGTGGAGGGGTAACCATGTAAAGTTATTTCTTAAGGAAATTTGAGATAAAAAACCACAAATTTGCGGGACGCTCAGCCAGTCGGCGCATAAAATAAGGGTACCACTCGGTACCAAAGGGGATATAAATTCGCACCTGATAGCCTTCGGTAGCGAGCTGCTCCTGAAGGTCTCTGCGGATACCATGGAGCATCTGGAACTCAAATGCTCCCTTTGGCAGGTTGATCTTTTGGGCATATTGTCTTGCAAATTCGATCCGTTTTTCATCCTGCGTTGCGATGGCAGGGATGGGCGGAATCCGTCCATCTTTGCTCACTTTAGGCGAGCCTGCTGCAAGAGCACCATCCATCAGGATCTTGGTCAGCAAATCAAAATTGGCATCTACATCCGCTTTTTTCGGATACGCCTTATCCGGGGGTTCCTTATAGGCACCCTTGATCAAGCGAAACCTCGTGCCTGTTTCCAGCATTTTTCGGGTATCTTCCTCGGCCCGATAGAGATAAGACTGGACTGCCATGCCTACAATTTTTGTTGAAAATCCCGCTTCAAGCATCCGATTGTAGGCGTCAATAGTTAAATCAGTATAGGGCGTATCTTCAATATCGATCCGGACAAAATTCTTGTATTCCTTTGCCCGTTCAAGGATCCGCTGCAAATTTTGGCGGCAGATGGATGAATCCAGTCCCATCCCGATCTGCGTCAATTTGATCGACACACCTGCCCGGACATCAGCCTCTTCGATAGCATCCAAAATTCCAAGGATTTCATCTGCCGATCGTGCAGCTTCTTCGGCTGTAGCGGTATGCTCCCCCAGGTGATCCAATGTAGCATTAATGCCTTTTGCATTAAGTTCCCGCACGACTTTGATCGCGCTTTCAGTACTCTCTCCCGCAATAAACCGGGAAGCCACGTTCCAGGCGAAAGACCAACCTGTGACAATCTGTTTTGCCCACCCTGCTTGCGACAAATAAATCAGAAAAGAACGGAGCATTATTTCTCCTTATGATATAGATTTAGGGCCCTTTCGTCGCAATGATTTTAGCATATCTGAGGGAGGGGGGCGTGTTATACTCTGCGGGTGACATAAGTCACTAATTTCTACCCAATTTATGCCATGCAAAAATAATTGTATAATTTAGCAAAAGCCAAGAATACAGAGTTTCCAAGAAAATAGTATCGCTTTTTATAAAAATTATGACCATCGAAATATATACCCGGAGGTTCCGTGAGAACCCGTAATCCATCCTTTCTCATTCTTCGTATTATCTCCCTGATTTTTATCGTTGCCGCAGTGGTTGTGACCATGTTCCAACTGGTTAACTACAGCCGAGAGCGGAATAACTATCCCGCCGGAATGACCATTGGCGGTGTCTCTGTGGGAGGGGTCAATGCCCAGATCGCATCTGAACGCGTCCTCCAGGTTTACTCACAACCTGTCGAAATTCAATATGCAGGTGAAATTATCCATATCTACCCAACAGTGATCGGTTTTAGCGTAGATATCGAAAGTATGCTTGCCGCGGCAGATCTTGCACGAACCACATCATCTTTCTGGGGTGGATTTTGGGGTAGCCTCTGGAATCGTCCGCGGCCCGCATCTGCGATCCCCCTCCGTGCCTCGCTGATCGATGAACAGTTGCTTGCCTATCTAGAAACCGAAGTTGCGGCCCGTTATGACCAACCCGCTACCGCTGCCCAACCGATAGCAGGCAGTGTCAATTTTGAAGTGGGGCAACCTGGTCAGGAACTCAATATCGGACGCGCCCTAACTCTCATCGAAGACGCTTTGCGATCTCCTACCAATCGAGTAGTAACTCTCTCCTATGAGCAGACCGCACCAACTCGCCCAACAATAAAAAATCTTGAAATATTATTAAAACAAATCATCAACCTTTCAGGGTTTGATGGCGTAATTGGCCTCTATCTCGCTAATATGCAAAACGCACAGGAAATCCATTTTGGTCTCGATAATGGTGCTGAGCTATCTGTCACCCCCGACATTCCATTTACTGCATCCAGCACGATCAAGATACCGATCATGATCTCCAATATTATCCATCACGGCACTCCCAATGAAAAGACAGATGGCTTTATGAAAGACGTTTTCCAGCAATCAGATAATGCTGCCGCTGATATCCTGATGACTCAAATCGACGCTTTCCAGGGACCACTGATCGTCACAGAGGATATGCAGGCCCTTGGGCTGGAAAATACCTTCATGGCTGGTTTCTTTTGTAATCCGGCAAACCCCTGTCCGCTTCTGAGACGATACACTACCCCCGCCAATCAGCGCACAGATGTTTTCACAAATCCCGATGACTATAATCAGACCACAATATCTGATATAGGAATGCTTCTGACAGATATTTATCAATGTTCAGAATCAGGCGGCGG